>JBLIEH010000151.1:0-5421 GCA_047632875.1 Psychromonas sp.
GTAAGTAACAGGCTATTTGGACGCACCACAAAATCACGGTAACGGAATTCTGAGGCGATTTCGACGTCACAGCTTACGCCGGCAAGGGATTCAAACCAGTAACGTGCGGCCATGCCGGAATTATAAGATGTACCGCAGGCAATAATCTGTACGTGTTGTACATTTTTCAGGATCTCTTTTGCGCCAACACCAATACTCTCAACTAATACACTGTCATGGCTGATTCGACCTTCCATTGCACTCATTAATGCACTGGGTTGCTCGAAAATTTCTTTTTGCATAAAGTGTCTGTATTTACCTTTATCGGCAGCATCTTGTTCAATGGTTGACTCGTGAACTTCACGTTCAATTGCCTCGCCATTAAGATCAAAAATATTAATATCACGGCGTGTAATTTCGGCAACATCCCCCTCTTCTAAGAAGATAAAGCGGCGGGTCACATTTAACAAGGCCAGTTGGTCTGAGGCTAAGAAGTTTTCCCCAACCCCTAAACCTATCACCAATGGGCTACCTGAACGGGCAACCACCAAACGACCAGGATCACGGCGATCCATTACCACAGTGCCATAGGCACCCTCCAACTGAGAAACCGTATTTTGCACGGCTTCTAAGAGTGTTTCTACACTGCGTAATTCCCATTCAACAAGATGGCAAATAACTTCTGTATCGGTTTGTGAAAGAAATTCATAACCGCGCCCGCGTAAGGTTTCGCGTAAAATCTCGTAGTTTTCAATAATACCGTTATGGACGATAACAATATTATCGCCGGACATATGAGGATGCGCATTGGCTTCTGAAGGCTCTCCATGTGTTGCCCAGCGCGTATGAGCAATACCTGTTCCACCATGGACAGGGTTATCTGCAACCGCATTGGCTAATTCTTTTACTTTTCCTAAACGACGTGTTCGTTGCAATTGTCCATCAGCATTGATAACGGCAAGGCCTGCTGAATCATAACCGCGATATTCTAAGCGCTGTAACCCTTCTAATAAGATTTCAGATACATCCCTTTGTGCTACTGCACCAACGATTCCACACATATTTATACTCCAAAAATATTTATAAATAAAAAACAAATAGATACGTATTAACAAAACAAAAGATTATGGCTAAACGTGCAAAGTATTGCATTTTTCATGCATCTTAGTGCATGTTTAATAGTTTTGCATGTTATTTTAAAAACAAAATTACTTTTTTACTTTAAAGACGCACAAACATGCACGACAATAAGCATTCAATTTATGTCGATATAATACTATCAATTCTAGTTATAATTAGGAATTTCCCCGGTGCTTTCATTTTAAAATGAGAGCGGCAGCAAGTTTTTTGTTGTTATCCGATGCAGACTTAATAGCCCTATAGATAGGCGCAATAAAAAAGTTAAATATTGATGAGTAACTTATGCTGCCCGTAAACCCTTTAATTGAAGATTATAAATAAAATAGAAGGATAACAGTCGTAATAGACTTAATGCACTTAAAGAGGTTCGAATCAGCAGCTAGTTTAGGTATAGTAGGCTCTGTCTACCTTTGATTCCATTATCGCCGGGCCTGTTTTTCCCCGGTAAAGCAGAGGTAGTGTTATGCTAGATGAACGGCGAGTAATATAGCAGGAATGAAAATTAGCCCCAGGCTTCCGGGTTAAAACGGAAAAATCATCTGCGCTGTTACTCATTATTTATTAAGAAAGACTAAACGACCTTCTTCGTGTCTTGATTAATCTTTTGTAAGTGATAACTGTGATGCTGCAAAAAGATCAACAGGCCCAGTTTTTTATTTTGGATAAGTGATGTTACGAACTAATTTTATCTCTTTTTTGTTACTAACCTGGAAACTATCGACAGTCTTTATTTTTCCAGTCATTATCTATTTTTACCTGAGCTTGATGACCTTCTATACTGACAGCTTTACTTTTCAGCAATTAGACCAAGGCAGCAATATTCATAAAGGGATAGTGGTTGTGGTTTATGTGATCTACCTGTTAGTTTGGAAAAGTCTCAACAGAAAAGTTAATGATTCCCTTAAAAAATTTGAATATTCATAATGTTATTATCCCCTTTTATGCTTCTGGTCAGTAGTGCTTCATTAATTTTCAGTCTTATTATTATTTTTTCCTGGCTTTTATTAGGTTTAAAAAAACAACGGGATCATTTGTTTGTTGAGCAAAAATTAACCGCGCAAGAGCTTCTGCACAATCAAAATATAAATGCTGAAAAATCTCAAAAACTCCTGGAAAAACAAGCATTCATCGATAGTCTGCAGCATCAAAGCAACAAGTTGACCATTCGTTTAAGAGAAACGGAAGTTCATTTGCAGAGCGCCACGCAACGCCTTAGGGAGCAGCAGGAAAATGAGCAGAAGCTGAGCAATCAATTTGAATTACTTTCTCAACGTATTTTCAGCGAAAAAGCAGCACAGTTTAAACAGCTAAACCAAGACAGCATCAGCCAACTGCTCAACCCTTTAAAAACGCAGTTGGATGGTTTTAAACAGCAAGTCACAGATTGTTACGTTAATGAAAGCAAAGAACGCTACAATTTACAGAATGAAATATCTAACCTGGCCAAACTCAATAAATTGATGCAGCAGGAAACCACTAATCTGACCAATGCGTTAAAAGGCGATAACAAGCAGCAGGGTAACTGGGGAGAGGTTATTTTACAGCGTATTTTAGAGTCGTCCGGATTGCGTGAGGGACATGAATACAAAACCCAGGTGAGTTTTAAAAATGACCAGGGGCAGCGTTTACAACCTGACGTGATTGTCCAATTACCGCAAAACAAAAATATTATTATTGATTCAAAAGTATCCTTAGTCGCCTACGAGCGATTCTTTAATGCCGATGATCCGCAAACCCAAAAAGACGCCCTGCAGGCACATGTCCTCTCTGTTCGTCAGCATATTAGGGGCTTAGGAAAAAAAGATTATCAGAATTTGATTGGCAGCAATACCCTGGATTATGTTTTATTATTTGTGGCCGTTGAACCCGCCTTTATCACCGCGCTGGAACAGGATCCGGAGTTGGTTAAGTTAGCACTGGATAACAATGTACTGCTCGCCAGTCCAACTAACCTAATGATTGCGTTACGTACCATTGATAACCTGTGGCGTTTCGAGCAACAGGAGCATAACGGCCGTTTGATTGCCCAGCAGGCAGGCAAGTTATACGACAAATTACGCTTGTTTAGTGAAAATATGCTAGACGTTGGCTCCCAGCTTGATAAAGCACAAAACAGTTATGATCGGGCGCTGAAGCAATTCAGTCAGGGGCGGGGCAATGTTATTCAGCAAGCGGAACAGTTAAAAGAAATGGGCGTTACTGTCACTAAACCTTTACCTGAAACATTGGTTGAACGGGCTAATTTAGAAACGCCTGCTGCCCGCAAAAAAACCTTAACGCGCTAAAAAAAGTCAATACCTCAAATCGCTCCATTAACATACCAGCAAGCGGAGCAGTTAAAAGAGATGGTTAGTTACAGTCATCACTAAACCTTTATCTGAAACATTGGTTGAACGCGCTAATTTAGAAACACCTGCTGCCCGCAACAAAACCTTAACGCGCTAAAAAAAGTCAATACCTCCAATCGTTCCATTAACATACCAGCAAGCGGAGCAGTTAAAAGAGATGGTTAGTTACAGTCATCACTAAACCTTTATCTGAGACATTGGTTGAACGCGCTAATTTAGATATCCCTGCTGCCCGCAAAACAACCTTAACGCGCTAAACTAGCGGCGCCAAAAATGACGCGAAAACAATACTACAACAGTCAATATCTCTAGTCGTCCCATTAACATACCAATGGCTAACACCCATTTGGAAGGATCCGATAAAGCTGAAAAATTTCCGCTCGGGCCGATACTCGGGTCCAAGCCGGGTCCAACATTGGAAACCGCGGTAATAGATGCAGACAGGGCAACAAGCGCACTTGAGCCAAACAGCGCTAATAACAAGGTTGAGACCGCGATAGTGCCCATATAGGCCAAAATAAAAGCAACTAAAGAGCGTAAAATATCATCGCTCACGGTGCGATTATTATAGCGTTGCGGAAAGATTCCACGGGGGTGAATTAAGATCATTAACTGACGTTGCAGCATACTGGTGGCAATTTGGAAGCGGAATATTTTTATACCGCCCGAGGTAGAGCCTGAACAAGCCCCGGAAAACATTAAGCCCCAAAAAACAACAATACTAAAATCTCCCCAGGAAATAAAATCATCGAGCCCAAAACCTGTTGTTGTGACCACGGAAACCACATTAAACAAACTTAATCGAAAGGCATTAGCCAGGGAGAATTGATCACTGAAGACTAAATAACAGGTTAAGCTTGCGGTAAAGAATAAGACAACTTTAATAAAGCCTAAGACTTGCGCATCACGGAAAAGAGAGACTAAACTGCGTTGGTTAAAGGCGCGTATAAACAATAAAAACGGCAAGCCACCCAAAAACATAAAAATAATGGCATTCCAATGTGCGGCATGGGAAAAATTACCCATGGAACGATCCGACGTTGAGTATCCCCCCGTAGAAATAGTCGTCATAGCATGATTTATTGCATCGAAACTGCCCATACCGGCAAGACGATAGCCGACAAAACAGCACAGGCTTAAAAACACATAAACCAGCAAAATACCGCTGGCGACATTACGCGTTTTAGATTCAGCTTTGTCTGACCAGTCTGAAGATTCTGTTTGGAAGAGGCGCATTCCGCCCACATTCAAAAAGGGTAAAATTGCCACTCCCATCACGATAAAACCGACACCGCCTAACCATTGTAAAATGGAACGCCATAACAGGATGCTGGGATGCATAGTATCTAAATTATTGAGTACTGTACTGCCCGTTGTGGTGATCCCCGACATGGTTTCGAAAAAAGCATTACTGAAATTAATATGTTCAATCAGCACAAAAGGTAATGCGGCAAAAATACTGGCTAGCACCCAAACCCCGGTCGTTAATAGGAACATCTCCCTTATTCCTAAGCGAGATAACTCTTTTTCTTTTCCCATAAAAATAAAAAGAGCAGACGCCAGGTGGGTAATAATAATAGAGGATAAAAACTCCATGCCGCCTAAGCTATTATTATAAAAAGCAAAAATCATGGGCGGATACATAAATATTGCCATTTTTGACAATACCAACCCGGTGATAAAGAGCAGAGGACGAGTGACCATAGAGCTTACTTAACTACAAAAAGAACGGACTGGGTTGAAATAATTTTTCGATATCGCTGATAAACTTTTTATTCACCAAAAATAATATAACGTGGTCGTCGGTTTCAACCACAGTATTATCATGGGCGATTAACACTTCGTCATTTCTTACTATCGCTCCGATACTGGTACCAGGCGGTAATTTAAGCTGACATAACTCTCTGCCGACGACTTTCGAAGTCATGCTGTCACCGCGGGCAATAATTTCAAT
>JBLIEH010000152.1:0-5415 GCA_047632875.1 Psychromonas sp.
GTTCAAGTCAATTAAAACCCGGCGCCGATCAGTTGATTAAGTATCTCGCCCGGCACGGTATCAAAGCGGTAGCACAAAACTTTGATAGTGGACGCCGCTCAGTGGCGGAAGCAATTCTTACCCTGGCAGAGTCGCTCAAAACAGATTTACTGGTAATGGGCGCTTTCACTCATCCAAGAGTGCACGAGCAAATATTCGGAGGCGTTACCCGGCATATGGTAAAAGCGGCGAAGATTCCTATTTTTATGCAGCATTGATACACTTCCAACCCTGCATTTCGCATCAAACAGTCAAGCCCAATCGTTCTGGCAGCCATTATCAGGCTGTCAGAATAACTGCACAAAAAACGCATCCTCAAAAATCATTTAATAATAGGCATCGAGCTGATCTTCTCCCTGTCTGAAAATCCCATCTTGGTGCTAACCCGATTCAGTTTGCAGAAATTGTGGGGGTTAATTTGGGTATGGGTAGCTGGTATATCGTTTAGCGCAATGTTAATACATACCTTAAAATCACAACATTAGTGCCGATATGTACTCGTCACCCATCTAACTAAAGCGCTGTAGCGGGACTCATAGGTATAGTCATTGCGCTTAGATCTTAAACCTCAGTCATTATTTAGTGCCAAGTTTAATTCAATATTCTCACAGGACTTTATTTATACTTCTCCTATAATTATAAAGATTAAAACACGGATTTGAAAAAGAGGGCACATTGTTGAGTGGTATTTAAAAGCGCTCAGCACTTTTTAAAGCGATTATTGCAGACCTTAGGCGATTATCGCTTGAAGCGAGAGCTGTGATAGTCCGACTATCAAATCTAAAGTATCCACAGAGACAAAGGAGTAAACAGCATGCGAATAGCCAAAGAAGACGTAGAGGTTAAGATGGAAATTCCCGGCGCCGTGATCCGTCAGCAAACTGAGTTCGGCGATGCCACCGGGTTAGGTAAGATCAGTGGCGAGTACTTCAGCCTCTCGGCAGGTGTTGATACCACGCCGTTATTTCTGGGACTCGATGGCGATTTATGTCAGTGCCCTCACTGGGGTTTTGTCTTGGCTGGGCAACTCATGACCACGGACGCGAAAGGCATCCAGGAAACCGTCAACGCGAATGATCTCTTTTACTGGCCACCCGGACACAATGTCAAGGTTAACAAAGACGCGGAAATCGTCATGTTTAGCCCTCAGCAACAGCACAGTCATGTCATAAATCATATGATAGAGAAGGTAAAAAGCTAATTTAGTCACTGTTTCGTCTAATAGATCACTTAGGCTTACCTTCAGGTATAAGAAAGGTGAGCCATATCGGTATGATTAAGCAACTGAAAGCGATCTACAGTCATTTTAAGCAGCATCCTCACTTGGTAAGCGGTGTTTTTCAGAGACAAGTAAAAGTTGCGATGCTTCGCGTGCTTGTTCTTCTTTGCCTGCCATAATGGCTGCATAAATTGCGCGATGCTCTCCAATGCATACGCCGCCATCTTTTGATGAATAGAGAATAAAACTCATAAAGATGGTTGCTAAAACGTTACCAAAAGGTAAATAGAAGTCATTGCCCGTTGATAAAAAAATCAAACGATGGAAATGCATATCTGCTTCTGCCCAACGGTCATGATCAAAATCTTTAGCAATTTCTTCCATCTTCTGAAAAGTCTCTGAAAGTTCGATGCGTTGTTCAGATGATGCATTTTTTGCGGCTAATGCGCAGGCTTCGGGTTCAATTGCTTTTCGTAAACCAAGAAATTGTTGATAAAAAACTTTCGAATTTTCAAGGCCTTCCATCCACTCAAGTAATTGCGGATCGAGAAAGTTCCAATTGATTTTATCCGTTATGGTTGTGCCGACCTTAGGTTTAGAGCGTAATAAACCTTTTGAACTGAGCAACTTTACCGCTTCGCGTAACGCTGTGCGACTGATACCGAATTGCTCACATAAAGTCATCTCATTCGGAATCTTCGATCCTTGAGGTAAATCACCAGACAAAATGCCTCGTGCAATGGTACGAGCAACTTGGAGATGCAAATTGCGTGATGAGCCTGATATTGTGCTAAAGCTGGAAGCCATGGGGACCCTTATGCGAAATAGTATACAGAAGTAAATACGACTAATATCAATAATACTACTTTGCCAGTAAAAAATCGATCATATGTATGACAATAATACATTTTATATTGCTAAATGAAGATAATATCTTTTATAAAGGAGGGTTAAGCACCACAAAGTGGCGCTTAACCCTTTATTTTTTATTAATCGTCTTTTTCAAGCTTGGCTTCTAATGCCGCGCGTTGTTTCTTTTTAAGTCTTAAGGTTGAATAAACAGAAAAGATGGCGAATAAAATAAAAGCTAATGCGATTGGACGCTCATATAAGAATGACCAACTTCCGTCATACATGATCAGCGATCTTCTTAAGTTAGTCTCAGCCATTGGCCCTAATATTATAGCCAGCAATATAGGTGAAGATGGGATCTCCATCTTATTCAAGACCAAACCTAATAAACCAAAGGTGATCGCAATACCTACGTCAAACATAGAGTTGTTGATAGCGTACGCACCAATAATGGAGAGGAAGATAATTATCGGGATCATAATGATTTTCGGTACTTCAATGATACGACAGAAGAAGCGAATGCCTAAAAACCCAATCAGTAACATAATAATATTAGCAACGATCATTGAGCTGAAAATACCGTAAACTATTTCCGGGTTTTGGGTGAATAACAGTGGCCCCGGCGTTAGACCTTGAACAATAAGAGCACCTAATAATACCGCGGAAACTGCATCACCGGGAACGCCAAGTGTTAATAAAGGGACTAATGAGCCGCCCGTGACACCGTTGTTGCCCGCTTCTGCAGCAGCTAAACCATGGATTGAGCCGTTGCCGAACTCTTCCGGATTTTTAGCAACACGTTTTGCTTCGTTATAACAAGCAAATGCCGAGATGTCAGCACCGGCACCTGGAACAGATCCTATTGCGGTACCTATTAAGCCGCTTTTAACCGCCGTGGGTAATATCTTTTTAAAGTCTAAAAAGCTTAATACTTTGTGATTAAATTTAGGCACGATATCCTGATGGTTAGCCGATAGTTTTTCCAGTTGACTTAATGCTTCTGAAATGGCGAACAAACCAATTAATACGGGAATAATATTGATCCCACTGTATAAATCCATTATGCCAAAAGTAAATCGGGGAACACTGCTGATTGGATCTAATCCAACCATAGAGACTAATAAACCTATGGTGCCCGCTAAAAGACCTTTCATAATATTTTTAGCCGAGACACTGGCAATAATAGTTAAACCAAATAATGCCAGGGCAAAGTATTCCGGCGCATTAAAGCGCAGTGCAAAATCTGCTAATATAGGGGCGATTGCGATCAGTACAATCGTACTGAGTAAACCGCCAATAAAGGAAGCGACTGCTGCAATACTTAGTGCTTTTGCCGCCATACCTTTAATTGCCATGGTATGACCATCTAGTACAGAAGCGGCTGAAGCGGGAGTGCCTGGCGTTTTCAGTAAAATAGCGGCAATGGACCCTCCGTATATACCACCGATATAAACACCTATCAGCATAACCAGTGCCGGTGTTGCCTCCATACTAAAAGTGAAGGGCAGCAATATGGCGACCCCCATTGTTGCCGTTAAGCCTGGCAGGGCACCTAATATAACCCCACCTAAGACGCCAAGGACCAACACCGGAAAGATTGACAGGCTAAACGCTGCCGTAAAACCGCTAAGTAAATAATCTATCATAATAACAACCTAATAAAAGAGTAAACCTTCCGGCAAAGAAATAACAAAAACTTCACCAAAAAGAAAATAGATAGCACATACAAATATCCACGCTATTGCATAATAAAGTGGTTTTTTAATTTTGTAATAAAGCAGATAAAAGGTAAAACCAATAAGGCTTGCAATCAGGTAACCAACAAGGCTAATAAGTACCGCGTAGCCAATCAAAAATGAGATGCCAAATACGGATTTACCTGATAAAAGAGGGGCTTCTTTGGCTGGTTTCTTTTTCTTTTTATATTGAATTATTAAAACACAGCATATTAAAATTTGAATAATTGCCACTATGGTTGGAAAAAAACCAGCACCAACGGATGAATCCTGGTACATAGGCTCAGAAAATTGGGTAATGATCCCTAAAATAACGGCACTTAACAGAATCATTAAAGTGGGAAAGAAAACGTTGCGATTGAGCATAATAAATTCTCTTTTAAAGGCTACAATGCCTAGGCGTTAGGGTAAATAAAAAGCCAAGGTAAGTGCTTTACCTTGGCTTGAGCTTTATTTAATTAATTTGCCAAGTAATTCAGTGTCTTGCTTAACAAAATCCGTAAACTCTTGCGCTTTTAGCGGATGAATAGTCATTGCGCCTTTTGCCATAAAGTCTTTGAATTCAGCTGAAGCCATTGCTTGATCAAAAGCTTTACCTAAGATTTCAATGATTTCATCTGGCGTATCTTTAGGCGCGCCAATGCCACGCCATGTACCGGTCGTAACATCGATACCCTGCTCTTTTAGCGTCGCTACATCCGGGATGTAAGAGATACGTTCAGCAGACATAACACCCAATGCTTTAAGTTGGCCTGAACGCAACTGAGCAATGGCTTCACCAGGGGTTACCATAGTCACTTGTGTATGGTGGCCTAAAACAGAAGGAATCGCTTCTGAAGAGCCGTTGTAAGGAATGGCGTTGAGTTTGATATCTTGCGCTTTTTCCAGTGCCATTAAATAAAAGTTAGGCGCTGCGGTAGATGCAAATAGAACTTCACCCGGATTTTTCTTTGCTTCAGCGATTAAGTCATTGATGGTGTTAAAGGGGCTGTCTGCAGGCACTAAGACAACGGCAGGATCTAAGTTAACCATGCGGATTAGTTTAAAGTCATCGGCTGTATTTTGCATCAATCCCATTTGTGGTAATGAAGCAATTTCGCGTGTAACAACCGTCAGCGTGTAACCATCAGGGCGTTGTTGAGCACCATAACTCATACCAACTGCACCTGCACCACCGGTACGGTTCATAACAGAAATACTGACGCCAAGAATGTCTTTTGCACTATTTGCAAGCGTACGACCGACTGAATCCGTGCCACCGCCAGCACCAAAGGGCACCACTAAACGGATATTTTTAGCCGGATAATCAGCAGCAAAAGTGCTTGCTGACATGATCAGGCCTGCGGTAATTAATGCAGTTTTAAGTAGTTTTTTCATGTTTACATTCCTTATTAAAGACTAAAATTAATTTCTATAGGTTTGGGTTGGGTTTTCTATTTTACTGGTTTGATATTCATGTATTGCTAACTGCTCAATAGCGACAGCAATCCAGCCACTGACTAACATATCAAACCATTGTTCTACTCCACTGCAGGCGACAACAATATTTCCATAAACAAAAGAGCCATA
>JBLIEH010000153.1:0-5381 GCA_047632875.1 Psychromonas sp.
ATTTCCAGATTTGACTGTTCTTATGATGCCAAAAAACTCTCTGGTTGATTTTGCTAAGGAGCAAGTTGATTTGTGTATTCGATTTGGCCTTGGTAAATATGAAGGTATCCAGTCAGAATATCTAATGACAGACCATCTCTACCCAGTCTGCCATCCCTTGTACTTAAAAGAACACTCCATTGCCTCGCTTGAAGATATACATAATGTACGGTTAATTGAAGACGCTCGCCCTGATATGAGCTGGGAGCATTGGTTAAAGGTCACCGGCACTAAAGTGAACATTGCTATTCCATCCCTTAAATATCAAGGTGCACATATGGTGATAGAAGGCGCGCTAGCCGTTCAAGGGGTTGCTTTAGTTCGCCATAGCTTGGCTTGGAAATATATTAAGCAGGGGTTGCTGGTTAAAATTGGTGATGTTGAAGTACGTTCAAGTTACAGCTATTGGTTATGTGCCCCGCCCGCTTATTTCAAACGAGATAAAGTCGTGAACTTTGCCCATTGGATAAAAAAACAAACCAATGAATTTTGGCAACAAAGCATTGAAAAAAATGAAAATTGTCACGTTATATTGGCCTCTAATGAGAAAGAAACACCTTGATGTCTAGACATGCACGCATTGTGTATTAATTTCACCTCTTAATACACAATGCTTGTCGTTATAGACTCTTAGATTTAAATAATAAGTGCATAACTTGATTTATTTTCAATTTCCTTCAAAACTCTAATTTGGTATGCACTGCTGGAGACAAAACATGTGTGGGCGAATGTATGTCAACGATAACGCTTTTATGCAAGATTTGATGACGGTGATTAGGTTACCTGAAAATGTTGTTAATATATCTCAAGATATTGCCCCGGGATCCAAAGTTTCGATTATTCACCAGACACAATCAGTCCGAGTTATGAATGACGCAATCTGGTGGCTGTTACTGGATAATAAAACACTGAAACCTAACTACCGCTATGCTTCCTTTAATTCTCGATATGACAAGCTAAGCGCCTCTCAGTCTATTTCATATAAACCATACCGGGAGAGCCGTTGTATTGTTCCTGCTTCGGGTTTCGTTGAAGGGCTGGGAGACAAGAAAACTTATTTTCAGATTGAACCTGTCGAACGAGCGATTGCGTTTGGTGGGTTATTTAAAGAGTGGCTGAACGACCAAACCGGAGAGCTTGTTTACTCGGCTTCAATTATCACACTTCCGCCGCACCCAAAACTAAAACACATACACCCTAAATCAACCCCACTGATGTTGCCCTATGATGACCAACAGTTAATCGATATGTGGCTAGATCCAGATTTCAAGCAAGTAGATGCATTTCAAGATATCCTAAAACCTACCTTGCATGTTGCGCAAAGGGTAACGCCGATAGACAGACCCAGTAAGAGGCACGCTACAGGGGATAGTTTTGTTATTGAACAGATTTAAATGAAAAGTGTGCGATGTAACGACAATTTTTAACACCGCAGTACATAACGAACTGGCTTGATATCCCCAAAGTGCATTGTTAATTTGTACAAGTAATTATACCAAATCCATTAATTTTCTGTTCATTTATGCTGGTTAAAATACATGCTAGCTTTGTTATTGATTTGATAATTAGAACAACTAGTTACTGCAATCAATGCCTTGCTTTCATGCATTTTCCCTGCGCCTAAACAGATCACTTAATTAGTGGAATTGGTATTATTCGTAACTGTAGCCCCCAGCATCGCGCAAAGTTTGCACTTTTTTAGCCTGACTTACCGGTGTGCTTGTAAGTGGTGATTTAGTCATAATTGTAAGATCCTTTTTTACCGGTGTGAATCGTCTTACAAATCATCTTACATTTTTTGAAAGATGCAAACGTTCTTGAGCGTATTCTGCGGACATAAAAAAACCCGAAACGCCTTTATTATTTAGCGGTTCGGGTTCTAGTCGTACCTTGTCGGTACTTAATATGGCGGTGACGGAGAGATTCGAACTCTCGAAGGGTTGCCCCTTACACGCTTTCCAGGCGTGCTCCTTCAGCCACTCGGACACGTCACCAGTTGCTTCATTGTCTGACTAAAGCGGAGCGCATGATAATGAACTCCTCAGCTAAAATCAACCTATAATAACAATTTAAGTGTTTTAATTCGTAATCGTTTCAAGTTCTTGGCGTAAGTAAACACTTGCGCCCAATAAACCTGGATTATCATGGGTGATTACATAGGTGGGTATCCCTGAAAGATAATCTTTGAAACGGCCTTTGGCTTCAAAAAAATCCCGGAATTCACTCGCTTTAAAGAAATCAGTAAAACGCGGCACAACCCCTCCTGCGATATACACGCCGCCGGTACAGGCAAGATTTAATCCCAGATTACCAGCGAATCCTCCCATCACCTGACAGAACACTTTAAGGCTTTGACGCGAGGTTTCACAACTGCCCTCTAACGCAGCTTGAGAGACCTGTTTTGGCTCGCTAAAAACAGCCTGCTTGCCAGTTAAGCTGCACAGGCTATTATACAAATTAACTAAACCTTGCCCCGATAAAATACGCTCGGCAGAAACATGACCAAATTGCTGCTGCAGTAACAATAAAATTTCCGTTTGCTCACGGGTGTTGGGGGTAAAGCTAACGTGCCCCCCTTCCCCATCGAGACTTATCCATTTTTCAGCCACTTTGATAATGTGTGAAACACCTAAACCCGTGCCCGGACCAAAAACCGCTGTGACACCATTTTTTTTAGGCTCCCCACCGCCAATTTTAATTTTGTCTTGCTGATCAATAAACGGCACGGCCAGTGAAATAGCGGTGTAATCATTGATAAGGTAGAGAGAATCCAGTTGTAATTGCGTTTGTAAAGCCACTTTAGAAAATTGCCAGCTTAAATTGGTCATCGACACAAGGTCGTCATCAACCGGACAGGCGATACCAATACACAGGTGCTTTACTTCGTCCTGTAGCGTTACAAAATAACCTTTAAGTGCGGCATCCAAACTCAAGAATTGCGCACAGGGAAATTCTTTTAACTCACTGAGTTTACCGTTTGTTAAATCACAGACAGCAAGTCGAATATTTGTACCACCAACATCAGCAACAACTGCTAACATATTTTTTCTCCTGAAATTATTAACAAAATAGATACTCAAAGCACTTTCAGACTTCTGCTCATGTAAGTGCTTTGAGTATCTAGAGCCAAATTACTTGAAGATGCAGGCATCAGCAAACACCCGCTCACTTGTTGAAATTCTCAACGTTTAAAATTGATCTCAATCAACTTTGATATGTAATAAAATGACATGATATGATAAATTATCTATAATGAGCGCTAATTTATCGGGGATTTATGTGGTTTTTTTACAACTTGGTGCATTTTCATTCCAACTTAATAAAACATTAATCAAGCGACCTAAACTATCTTCCTGATAGTCAATCTCGTAGTTATTTTTAAGTCTACCTTAAAAATAATTATCTTAGTGGAACAATATGAAAACTTTAGCGTTAATTCAAAAAAATCTGGATAGTTTCAGCAAATCAGAAAGAAAAGTTGCAGAAGTAATCATTGCATCCCCACAGGTAGCCATCCATTCTAGCATTGCGACACTCGCTAAAATGGCTGAAGTCAGTGAGCCAACGGTTAATCGTTTTTGCAGACGTCTTGATACTAAGGGTTTTCCTGACTTTAAATTACTGCTCGCACAAAGTCTGGCAATCGGCACCCCCTATGTGAATCGCAATGTTAACCAGGATGACGGCCCGGAAGCCTATAATGCAAAAATATTTGAATCCACCATCGCCAGCCTGGATGCGGCTAAAAAGATGATCGACACCGCCGCAATCGAGAGAGCCGTTAATGTCTTAACCCAAGCCAATAAAATTGCATTCTTTGGATTAGGCGCCTCCTCTGCAGTGGCGCATGATGCGTTAAATAAATTTATCCGTTTTAATATTCCCGTTTCCTGTTTTGATGACATTGTCATGCAGAAAATGAGCTGTATCAATAGCAGTAAAGGCGATGTCATTGTTTTAATATCGCATACAGGCCGTACCAAAGCACTGGTAGAGGTCGCTCAACTTGCCCGTGAAAACGATGCTTTTGTTATTGCATTAACTCCTATCCATTCACCGCTTGCTGAAAAAAGTAACTTGGTGCTTTCTACCTCGGTACCGGAAGATACTGATATTTATATGCCCATGGCATCCCGTATTGTGCAAATGGTCATTATTGATGTTTTAGCAACAGGTTTTACATTACGCCGAGGTCCTGAATTTATTGAGCATTTGAAGCGCATCAAGGCAGGGATTAAAGACTCCCGCTTTGACAAAATAAATTTAAATTAATGCACGTTATTTGCGCCATTTATACTTTCAATATTGTACCAACCTAACACAGAAAAATAACTTTAATTACTGGAGTAGATTATGTTTAGACGCACAAAAATTGTTACAACCCTGGGTCCAGCTACGGATCGTGATAATAATTTAGAAAAAATCATCGCGGCCGGTGCGAATATGGTACGCATGAATTTTTCACATGGTGAGGCTATTGATCATGTAAGACGTGCCAATGAAGTACGCGAAATAGCAGCCCGTTTAGGTAGAGAAGTGGCCATTATGGGTGATTTACAGGGGCCTAAAATCCGCGTTTCTACTTTTAAAAACAATAAAATCACATTAACTGTAGGTGATAAATTCACCTTGGACAGTGATATCGAAAAAGGTCAGGGAGATCAACTCGCGGTTGGCCTTGATTACAAAACGCTACCGCAGGAAGTAACCGCTGGCGATCTGTTATTACTTGACGATGGCCGCGTGCAACTGCAGGTAGAAAATGTGGTTGGCAATAAAGTAAATACTGTTGTCACCATTGGCGGTGCTTTGTCCAACAACAAAGGTATCAATAAAAAAGGCGGTGGTTTATCGGCTGCGGCATTAACACCTAAAGATAAAAAAGACATTATCACGGCGGCAGAAATTGGATGTGATTACTTAGCCGTTTCTTTCCCGCGTAATGGTGCAGACCTTCATTATGCGCGTCGTTTAGCAAAAGAAGCAGGTTGTAATGCTAAAATAGTCGCCAAAGTAGAGCGTGCAGAAGCCGTTGAAACCCAAGAAGCATTAGAAGAGATTATTCTTGCTTCCGACGTCGTCATGGTTGCTCGTGGTGACTTAGGGGTGGAAATTGGTGATGCGCGTTTAGTGGGTGTGCAGAAAAACATGATCCGTACCGCGCGTCGTTTAAATCGAGTGGTTATCACAGCGACACAAATGATGGAGTCAATGGTCAGTGCGCCAATGCCAACACGTGCCGAGGTAATGGACGTAGCCAATGCAGTATTAGATGGCACCGATGCGGTGATGCTGTCGGGCGAAACAGCAGCAGGAGATTACCCGATAGAAACAGTGAAAGC
>JBLIEH010000154.1:0-5358 GCA_047632875.1 Psychromonas sp.
AAACGTTTTACTGCGGCTGTGCGTGATATTTGGGTGTTGCAGCTACGTTTACCCCGATTTGGCGGCAAACGCGCGCAACGTGTTCATCAGCACATTAAATTCCGTGCTGCTTTTGATTTTTTATCGTTACGCGCAAAAGTAGAAGAAAGCGCAGAACTTGCACAATTAACTGCCTGGTGGCAGGAATATCAAAATCATAATAAATTACCGGAACACAGTTACGCCGCTAATGCGAGCAAAGCCACTGAATTTAAACCTGCGGATAAAAAAACCCATAAAAAGCGCAGATACGCCAATAAAACACGTAAAAAACCCGAAGCGGTAAACCTTGATTAGTTATATTGGTGTGGGCAGCAATCAGGCGGATCCCGTTAAACAGGCAAAGTTAGCCATTGAAACGTTGCGCCACCTGCCCGATAGCGTCTTTTGCAACTGCTCGTCGTTGTACCACAGTGCGCCGATGGGGCCACAGGACCAACCTGACTATATCAATGCAGTTGTTAAAATTGATACTCAACTAACGCCCATTGAGCTGTTAGATGAATTACAAAAAATAGAGCTGTCGCAGGGCAGAGTGCGTAAGGAAAACCGTTGGGGACCGCGTACCTTAGATCTTGATATCCTTTTATACGGTAATAAAGTGATCAATAATGCACGCTTAACCATTCCGCATTATGGAATGAAAGAGCGTGAATTTGTGCTCTATCCTTTATTAGAAATCGACAATGAGTTACGCTTGCCCGATGGTAAAGCATTATCACAACTCACCGTGGATTGTCATAAAAACGACTTGATCCGGATTAGCAGTTGAATAAAAAGATCACCCCAGTAAAATAATAAAACAATTATAAACCAGCGACTTAAAGTTGCAGCCAGCGTTTTAAAAAGAGTAGAAAATAGGTAGATCAACTGAACATTTAGAATATTTCAAATGAGTTAGCATTATTAATTGGCTGCCTGGCTGGTTGGCTATTTACAAAATAAATGCAAAATTGTACTGAAATTTTGTCGCAATAAGTACCACAAGTTGCCATCATTAATTTTTTATCTCGGATTTTCCCTGCTTCTAAAGTAATTAATGTGATAGGTATAAATGTAATTTTAATTTTGGAGCAATCATGGCTAAAATCAGCGTTTCACGTCTGACTAAAATGAAACAAGACAACCAAAAAATCACCTGCATGACCGCATATGATGCAAGTTTTGCAGCTATTTTTGACCAGGCTGGTATCCAAGTATTATTAATAGGCGACTCCCTCGGCATGGTATTGCAAGGACATGATTCTACTCTGCCGGTGACAGTTGACGACATCAGATACCATACCGCTGCTGTTGTCAGCACTGCTAAAAGTGCATTCATTATCGCTGACTTACCCTTTATGAGTTATTCAACCCCGGAAATGAGCTATGAAAATGCCGCAGTCTTAATGCGTGCAGGCGCTAATATGGTGAAAATGGAGGGCGGGGAATGGCTCACTGATTCCGTAAAAGGATTAGTAGAGCGTGGTATTCCAGTCTGTGGTCACCTTGGTTTAACACCACAATCGGTCAACATTTTTGGTGGTTACAAGGTACAAGGACGCGAAGAGGAACAGGCAGACGAACTGCTCAAGGATGCCTTATCACTGCAGGAAGCAGGTATTCAACTGTTAGTATTGGAATGCGTGCCGGTGAGCGTAGCTGAGCGTATTACCACAGCCTTAGACATTCCAGTGATCGGGATTGGTGCAGGCAGTGACACAGACGGACAAATATTGGTAATGCATGATGCCTTTGGCGTCTCTGCTGGTTTTTGTCCAAAATTCTCCAAAAACTTCCTGCTTGAGACGGGCGATATCCGTCAGGCGGTAGCGCTCTATAAAGAACAAGTTGAAAGCGGACAGTTCCCCTCTGCTGAACACAGCTTTTATTAAGTATATTGGTAGATAAATACATGCTTATTATTGATGATCCACAGCAACTACGTGAAAAAATAAAACAACTCAAACAGCAAGGCTGTGAAATTGCTTTTGTGCCAACCATGGGAAATCTACATGAGGGGCATTTAACTCTGGTGCAGGCAGGCCAGAAAAAAGCGACAGTGGTGATTGTGAGTATTTTTGTGAATCCAATGCAGTTTAATAATGCGCGGGATTTGCAAAATTATCCAAAAACAGTGGCGCAAGATTGTGAAAAACTGGCGGCGGCTGGTGTAAATATTGTTTTTACGCCCGAAGCAAGCAGCATTTATCCCAAGGGTTTAGATGCTCAAACTTATATAGAAGTGCCGCTTTTATCTGATTGTTTGGAAGGAGCACTGCGTCCCGGACACTTTAGGGGAATGAGCACCATAGTTAATAAACTGTTTAACCTGGTTCAGCCTGACTATGCTTGTTTTGGTGAAAAAGACTTTCAGCAGTTAGCCATTGTCAAACAGATGGTGAGCGATTTAGCCATGCCCATTGAGATAGTCCCGGTTGCCACAAAGCGCGAAAAAAATGGCCTGGCCATGAGCTCCCGCAACGGTAAACTGAGTCTATTAGAAAAACAAAAAGCCCCTTTTTTAGCAAAAGTGATGAATAAATTAGCCCTAGATGTACAGGCTAAACAGACTGAGTCATCAATATTGATAGGCGATGCTTCAAAAGAGCTTGATAACCTGGGTTTTCACACCGATGCTATCCATATTGTCGATGCTCAAACATTACAGGCACTGAGTGATGACAGTAAGAAAGCGGTTATTTTAATGGCCGCTTTTTTAGGGGAAACACGTTTAATTGATAATAAAGTAGTCATCTTGAATAATCTGGAAACAAAAATTCAAGTTTAACTTTTTAGTATTGTGCCCTTGTTTAATCAATATATCATTTCCCTTAATGTTATAATTTTGACTTTTATCAATATCCACTATCACTCAGCCGATTGGAATAGGGTTTAGTTTGCACCATTAAGGATTTTACTTTATAGTCGCCCTGTTGAAAAAAACAGCGATTACTTACTAGAAAAAGGTTTTTTGTATGAAAAAAACAATGCTTACGGGCAAACTCCACCAAGCGAGAGTGACGCACGCCGAATTAAATTATGAAGGTTCATGTGCTATCGATCAAGACCTCCTCGAGCAGGCTGGTATTCTAGAATACGAGAAGATTGAAATTTACAATATCGAAAATGGCGCGCGTTTTTCAACCTACGCGATTACCGGCGAACGTGGTTCAAAAATCATATCAGTCAATGGCGCCGCGGCGCGCATGGCAGCTGTGGGCGATCGCGTAATAATCTGTACCTACGCGAGTTTAAATGCAGCGGAAATTGTAAATCACAAACCAAGCTTAGTGTATTTAGATGCGCAAAATAACATTGTACGTACGAGTAAAGACGTCCCGGTACAAGTCGCTTAATCGCACAATACAACTTGCAAAAGAAAAGGTCCGATAATAGTTTACTGTTATCGGATTTTTTTTATTTAAAATTAGGTAATACATGTTTCTATTAGAGAGCCATTTAGCACAGCAAATAGTAGATCGCACTATGGAGATCATTGGTAATAATATTAATGTGATGAATCAATCCGGTGTCATTATTGGTAGTGGTGATAAGAATCGCATCTCTAAAATTCATGATGGTGCACTGCTCGCTCTGCAACGGGGTGAAACCATCGAAGTGACAGAGGAGAGCAGTAAAGTATTAAAGGGGGTCAAACCCGGTATTAACTTGAGCTTAAAAACCTCTGAAAAAATAATTGGTGTTATCGGTATTACCGGTGATCCCGATAAAATTCGCAATTACGCAAAACTAGTCAAAATGACGGCAGAGATGATCGTTGAACAGGCTAATCTTACGGAGCAACTTCAGTGGGATAGGCGCCATAGAGAAGAGTTTATTAGCACTTGGATAACAGGTGACATGAAAAAAAATGAACTGCTTGATTGGGGGCAGCGATTAAATATCAATATTTCATCCCCCCGTGTGGCAGCTATCATTCGCTTTAGGGATAGCTGTCACCCAATGAGTCTGAGTGCTATTCGCAGAGTGGTTGAACTACTCGAGCACCCTTACAGAGATAATTTAGTCGCTGTACTGTCAATGAATGAGATCGTGGTGCTCAAACCAGCCACTTTTTACCAGGGGGAGTGGAATAGTGATGAAGAGAGCAAACGCATTGACCAACTGCTAATACGTTTAAAACAATATGAAATAACCAATATTGATATTGCCTTAGGTCATTATTTTACAGGCGAACAACAAGTCCCCCTATCTTTTCAAAGCGCGCAATTAACATTACAAGCAGGCTTAAAGACAGACAGTAATAAACATTTATACGATGCATTGCGCTTGCCTGTACTGTTATCCCCATTATCAAATTCTTGGCAGGCAGAGCAGATATGTAAAGCCTTTATAACATTGCAATCTGACGATAAAAATGGGCAATTAGTAAAAACCTTACAAGCGCTTTTTCTTTACCATCATTCATTAAGTGAGTGTGCCAAACACCTCTTTATACATCGCAATACTTTACGCTATCGCATTCAAAAGATTAAGAAAATAACCAAGATAGATCCTGAAAACATAGAGGGGTTATTAGAGCTTTATATCGGTTTCCAACTCCAAAAAAACTCTCCCCATCAGCCATAACAACATATTAATTTTGTGCAAACGCACAATAAACAAGTACAAATACTTTTAATATTTGTTCGCTTGTCTAACGATATAAACAAGCGAAGCGTAGATAATATTGGTCAGAACTAATACAACGTGTATTAGAAAATATATGGAAATATTATGAGCTTAATACTTATCTTAATTGCCGTGATTGCATTTATTGTTGTTGCGACCACTAAGTTTAAACTTCACCCTTTTCTTGCCTTACTACTGTCAGCATTCATTGCTGCATTTGCTTACGGCTTGCCCTCCGCAGAAATTACAAAAGTCATTGCAGGCGGATTTGGTGGCATTCTAGGTTATATCGGTTTAGTGATTGTACTCGGTACTATCATCGGTATTATTTTAGAAAAAAGTGGCGCGGCGATCACTATGGCAGAATGGGTAATCAAAGTATTAGGCGAACGCTACCCTACACTTACCATGACCATTATTGGTTATATTGTTTCCATCCCAGTCTTTTGTGATTCAGGTTTTGTTATTTTAAACTCGCTACGTGAATCACTCGCAACACGCATGAAAACATCAGGTGTAGCAATGAGCGTCGCACTGGCAGCGGGTTTATATGCAACTCATACCTTTATTCCCCCCACACCCGGTCCAATCGCCGCCGCGGGTAACTTAGGATTAGAATCAAACTTAGGTTTAGTTATTTTAGTTGGTTCTTTTGTTGCTGCAGGTGCTGCGTTAGCAGGAACATTATGGGCAAACCGCTTTAAA
>JBLIEH010000155.1:0-5357 GCA_047632875.1 Psychromonas sp.
CCCTGCACAGAGACGGTGCCATAGATAAAACGTTCCATCAGATAACGGTCACTTACCTTGATATCGGATTCAAAAATGGCGATCGATGCGCTGCTTAAAATATCCTGAAGTTGCCTGAACATTTTGTTATGCAGGCAGTAAATAGCGGTAACCGCTAATCCGTTAAAAGAGGTTAATGCTAGCGGCCGAATCTCATCTGGGGTCAAATACTTTACTGACCACAGTGCCTGCGCCCGTTCAAGTTCTTGCTGGTGAATAAGAAACACATAACGTTGTGCAGGTAAAATAACCCGGCAGGGTCCCAGTTCCGAAGCAAGCCACAACTCTATCTCCACGCCTTGCTGCGTTTCATGTTGCCGGCGTGTGAGGATTAACCCAGACATTTGATGACGCTGTGATCCTGACATAAAATTAATTGACCTTAAAATAACAGATGAAAGGATCTCAAATAAATAACTGAAACTGGCAGATTCCCTGTCTTAAGAAAGAATATGAAGAGGCGAAATCAAGCTGTTTATTATATTATAAAGGCGCGATAAAAACTATTCAGGGTAAAATAAAGGCGCAACTGCGCCTTTATTTTTGTAAGCAGATTTAAAAGTGAGATTATAGCAAATGTATTAAAAATGTGACCTTGAATTGCGTAGGGGAAATCAACTCTAGCAAGGCATGAGTTGCAGGAAGTAGTTATTCTCCTTTCCACAAAATCGTATGGAACGATTTTGAACAGCTTTAGCTGACCACGAAGTGGTGAAGAACAGGACGTACTGAATAAACTCATAACACAGATAGGGTTGATTTTAACCAGCAACACTGGTCACCTATTTGATGCGTTTGCTATCAATGCCCACATCCGCCTTTAGTATGTACATGGCCATGGCTTAGCTCTTCCTCTGTCGCTTCGCGCAGTGCAACGATTTCTATAGAAAAAGTTAAAGTTTTACCTGCAAGCGGATGATTTAAATCACAATCTGCATTAAAACGACCCACTTTCACTATAGTCACCTGCTGTCGCCCCTGATTTGATTCAACAACGGCTGACATACCGGGTTTCCATATTTTTGCTCCCTGCAGGTGTTTAATAGGAATGCGTTGTAAAGCGCCTTCTCTGCGTTGACCATAACTCTGCTCCGGCGTTAAAGTCACTTCTAATTTGTCGCCGACTGTTTTACCAACAAGGGCATTTTCCAGTGTTTCAAATAAGCCTTTAAAACCATGTAAATAAATTAATGGTTCACCGTTATAACTGTTTTCCAGTTCTTTGTCTGCATCTCTTAAGGTGTAATGGAATTGAACTACTGAGTTTTTATTAATTAACATATAGGATCTCATTTATAAAAAATAACTTAGGGTTTGGAACGGTCGACCAATACCATTAATGACAATGCTCATTGCAATCACCATCGTGATGGTGATGCTCATCTTCTTCCTCGACGGATGAAAAAGCATCTAAAATGTCACCGCTTGGTGAGTAATCATCCTCATCTCCTGCAATGTAGCGAATATGTTCCCAGGTCAGCATATAAGCAAAATACAGACGAAGTTTTCTTTTTTGTTTGATATTGGTGGTAGTAAAGATTTGACTGCCTTTATAGCCTTGCAGGCTTTCAATAATATTGATAAATCTAAGCCAATGATGGCTATTATGTGAAGTACATTTAGATTCAATAGCAGTTTCAACTAAGCGGTTAAAGGCGAATAAAGCATCCCAAAATTTGTTACCGGTTTCGGTGTTTTTGAGTTTCTTTGCCGAAATGATTAAAAAACCTAATGAGTGCTTATCTTTACCATCTATTAACAAACTATTTTCCTGCAAATAGCGGGTCAATTGCTGCTCTAAAAAAATTGCACTCTTTGCGAAAAAAACCGGTTCATTTAAGTTCACATTGGCACTGCAAAGTTCTTTTACAAAACCGTCAAAAGCTTGGTTCATTTTCTTTTCCTTTTTATAACCTGTAAAGCCCAAGGGAAATTTGATGGGCGAGCATATGCTCTTGTTTTAGTGTCTTACGATTGTCCAACATTAGCGCGAAAGCCCTGTGGCATTTATCGGGTAGATTATTATAGCTGTTTAAATATTTAACCATAGCATCTTGTTTATACCATTCTTGTTCAGCATCCTTAGATCCTGAAAATTTAATAACCGAACTATCATTAGGTGTTAACCAATATTTTGCATGACAGGTCAAAGCAATTTGAATGCCTGCCGGATCTAAATCACTGAAGCAGATTAATTGGTGTTGATCATTATCAAAACGCTTAAAGAAGGCATAAGCGCTGCCCGTTTGTTGTTTTTCCTGAATATCACCACGGTACAGCCATAATGGGTTTTCCAATTCTTCCGGCAGGATCAGTGCAGGAAGGTTCGCCATAATCTCTAAATTTTCGACTAACACAATTTGCTTATGCTGGATTGATTTAATCTCATCGCCTTTGACGTACAGGCCTAGCGATGTCAGTGAATTCGCGGGATAAACTTGCTCATTAAGCTGCAAACTGCCCAGACTATTAATAAGCACAAAATCCCGACAAACCGCATAACTGTTATCTTTTTCGTTACGCTTGTTTATTGCATTCTCTTGCCGAGATCTTGGTTGATACTCCTGGCTGAGCACATCCAGTCCTGATTGATTTCGCAACTCTTGAATCAGAGAGAGCCGTTGATCATAGCTAAAATGCAAAGACTCTCTATTAATTTCACCAAATCCATATTCAAGGTGCAGAGCACGGGCAAGAGTAGTTAACTTAACCGCTCCCCCCTGCCGGTGTTTCAGTAGCAGGCGTTTACAATAATCAAAAAGTTGCTTATTCATCACGTTTCTTATTTATCAATTTTCTAACTAGCAAACAATAACCAAAACAGCGCAAGCAGTAAAAATAGCCTGCTCTGTTGAGTTAATGTAAATAACTAAATTGTCCAATCAAGAATCACTTTACCCGATTTTCCCGAAAGCATCATGTCAAAACCTTCCTGGAATTTATCAATGGGATAAGTGTGGGTTAAGATGGGATTCAAATCTAAACCAGACTGTATTAAACTTGCCATTTTATACCAAGTTTCAAACATCTCCCGGCCATAAATCCCTTTAATGACCAGCCCTTTAAAAATAACCATATTCCAATCAATCGACATGTCAGAAGGAGGAATACCCAACAGTGCAACTTTACCACCGTGGGTTAAATTCTTAAGCATACTATTAAAAGCGACCGGCGCGCCGGACATTTCCAATCCAACATCAAACCCCTCGGTCATGCCCAGTTGTGACATGACATCTTCGATTTTTTGCTGAGCGACATTAACCGCGCGAGTGACCCCCATCTTTCTTGCTAACTCTAATCGATATTCATTAATATCCGTGATCACCACATAACGCGCGCCAGCATGTTTAGCAACCGCTGCCGCCATAATACCAATCGGCCCGGCGCCGGTGATCAGCACGTCTTCACCAACTACATCAAATGATAAGGCGGTATGCACAGCGTTACCAAAGGGGTCAAAAATTGACGCTAAATCATCGGAGATACCTGCGGGTATTTTAAAGGCATTAAAAGCAGGAATAACCAAATACTCTGCAAATGCACCAGTGCGGTTAACACCCACACCGATAGTATTACGGCAAAGATGCGTGCGCCCTGCGCGGCAGTTACGACAATGACCGCAGGTAATATGGCCTTCGCCGGATACCCTGTCCCCGACATTAAAACCGCGAACCTCTTCGCCCATACCGACAACTTCGCCGACATATTCATGGCCGACAACCATCGGGACGGGAATAGTGTTTTGTGACCATTCATCCCAGTTATAAATATGGATATCGGTGCCGCAAATTGCCGTTTTATGGATTTTAATCAGCAGATCATTATGCCCGGGCTGAGGTTTATCCACCTTGGTCATCCAGATGCCTACTTCTGGTTTTAATTTTGCTAGCGCTTTTATTTTCATTTTATTCACCCATTAAATTAAGCCCATCTCGTTACCGACTTCAATAAATACATCAATCGCATAGTCCAGCTGCTCTGTGGTATGTGCGGCAGACATTTGCGTACGGATACGTGCTTGATCTTGTGGTACAACAGGAAAAGAAAAAGCCACCACATAAACCCCTTTGCGCAGGGCTTTTTCGGCAAACTCTGCTGCTATTTTTGGATCGCCTAACATGATCGGGATAATTGCATGGTCACTGCCGCCCATGGTAAAACCCGCTTCGGTCATGCGCAGACGAAAGTGCGCAGAATTTTCCCGCAGTGTCGTACGCAGGCCATCACTTTGTGCTAGTAAATCGAGCACATGAATGGACGCTGCAACAATGGCGGGGGCGAGCGAGTTTGAAAAAAGATAAGGACGTGAGCGTTGACGCAACCAGTCAATCACTTCTTTTTTACCCGCAGTATAACCGCCGGAAGCGCCGCCCATTGCTTTACCCAAGGTACCGGTAATGATATCAATACGATCCATTACATTATGATATTCGTGGGTACCACGCCCCTGATCGCCCATAAAACCAACCGCATGGGAATCATCAACCATTACCAGTGCGTCATATTTATCGGCCAAGTCACAAATTGCAGGTAAATTTGCAATCACCCCATCCATGGAAAACACGCCATCGGTAACAATCAATTTATGTCGCGCGCCGGCTTGTTCTGCGGCGATCAACTGCTGCTCTAATTCGGCCATATCATTGTTTGCATAACGGAAGCGTTTAGCTTTACATAAACGTACACCATCTATGATGGAGGCATGATTTAACGCATCTGAAATAATGGCGTCATTGGCATCTAAAATAGTTTCAAATAAACCTGTGTTGGCATCAAAGCAGGAAGTATAAAGAATCGTATCTTCCATGCCTAAAAATGTAGAGAGTTTAGCTTCCAACTCTTTATGCTTGTCTTGGGTGCCGCAAATAAAACGTACGGAAGCCATGCCAAAACCTTGTTCATCCAGTCCTGTTTTAGCCGCTGTAATCAATTCCGGATGGTTTGCTAAACCGAGGTAGTTATTGGCACAAAAATTAAGAACCTGCTCACCACTTGCTATTGAAACTAAAGCTTGTTGAGCTGAGGTAATGATTCGCTCTGATTTATAAAGCCCCTCATTTTTGACTTGTTCGATTTGTTGATTAATTTGTTGGTAGAATTTATTAGACATGACACACCAGAATATTGATTTGCAAGAAAATTATTTAACTATTTTATATTAAAACTGAGAATATAGGAGATAAATCATTGTAAATAAAAATATTATCAATGTATTTACAATAATTTATTTTTGTCGTCATTGTTGAAATGCGATTGGGCTTGTAAGCAATTAATTACAAGGCTTTTAACAGATCACTATGGTAACTGTCAGCATCCAG
>JBLIEH010000156.1:0-5340 GCA_047632875.1 Psychromonas sp.
ATATGATGCAATTTTCGTGAAATCATCAAAGGCAGCTTCAGGCACTGTATCGAGTATTTGGAAGTATTTTAATTCCTTAATTCTTCCAGCTTCATCTGATGGTAAAGGTGCAGTTATCATTAAAAAAACCTTTAAAATATTCGACTGAATTGGCCTTATTAACCTATTGTTTCTTTATGTACGTCGCAGTTACTTGTGTATTGTTAATGCTCATTCCGGTAAAAATTATAAACACCTCCGACGGTGAATTGAGAACCATATTCGTATTTTATAGTTACTCTTTAGCATCGAAATTTGTAACTATGTTCTGGTGATGTCCAACCTTAACCATCTTGTCATACAGTTAATGCCACAAGAGTCCGAAAGTTGAACGGATAATATAATTTTCAACCGTTGCATGCATTTATTATTTATAATCGGCCCACCCGCCTTATTATGGACAACTCTTAGCGGACACTTTTTTAGAGAATTTTCGTAGTTAAATGGCAACTGATCACTATTCTTAATATGAAGCCTTTCAAAGTTGTATTTCCTCACCGCAAAGAAAATTACGGCAAATTCAGGAGAGTGTTATTCCAGCCCAATTCTTCATTAGAGGTCATCGTGGAGAACCATCTAATGCCACTACTTAGTTCTGTTGTAGATGCTACTGCTAGTGTTGTTGAATTTTCTGATGAACCGCAGGCGATTAATCCTAGAACAGCAAGCATCCCAAGACATAACTTTTTATCATCGTTTATGTAGTTCCATAGTATTTCTGACTTAATAGATCACACTTTCAAGTGCAAAGCAATATACTGGCGGACACCTTAGTTCAGTAGAAAGAATCACTTTGTTTTTTTAAATATAATTGCCAGCTCCAAGCTCTATTACACTGGCTTCGCTTTTAAAATGAACCTGACATCTAACCCATTAATAAAAAGCTAGCGTTGAAATTTGGCCCGCGAATGAATGCGGGCCTTCAGCCTGTCGTGTAGTTATTCGTTGCGGCATAAGCAAATAAATCGAAGGCCAAAGACAGTAAAAAGTTAGAATAGCTTATCATCAATCCATTGTTGTCGATGCCCTAAGGATTGACCGATTACTGCATCTTTACCACAACAGAAGGAGCGGCAAACACAACGTTTTGCAATGATAATAGAGCGTGATTTCAAGAGAAACCTTTGTCTTTCTTGATCTTGGCGTCACCATATAACGTTAGTATGAGTCACCTATTTAATGTGGCTTGGTCTTTTTTAATGGTCGTGAAATAGCTCGCTCAAAATACTTTTTATTATAACTTTACCCATGTATTTAAGTAATTTCCCAGCTCTTTGGTTTTTCCCAACGATAACATATCGCCACAATCTGACGTATTAATAACTCACAACTTAGGGTCTAAAACCTTTAGCTCTTTAAACCGTTTTAAACTCACTAGTCGGTCACCATCGCTATAATAACAACGGTTGTGAAATAAAACTGACTTATAGCTGGAGAAAGATCCACTCTTTCTGATATATATCGATACTGAATAATAAATTTATTTTCGCCAAGATCACGATTCATTCCCAAGATTAAATCGATAAGGCGATTTGTCTGTTTCTTGGCGTCTAATAATTTAGTTGCTTTATTTGGGCTAGAATTTTTGTAACCCTCTATTTTAACCAACTTTGAATATCAATCCGTTGATTCATCTCATCTAAAGATAAGCTAGTAACTATTGGATATTACAAATAATTTTTCAACACGTTTATGATATAACATTGAAAAATACGTTGCTATGTAACCTCCAAGCGAAAAGCCAATCAAAGATATTTTTTCACTGCCAAGGGTATTGCTATAGTACTCAGTTAGCTCTTCAACACTTTTTCCCCGTGAAATTTCCAAATGAATCAGATTTAATAAACTTTTTAAATATGGACACAAATCTGTTCATGATTTCTAGTTACACATACAAATAAAGTAATTTAAGTTATAAGTTAATAGAATCAATATGATCAAATGTTTCTAGCTCACAGAATGTGTATCCTAAAAATAATGGATACAGTGTCACTAGCATATAGGGGGACATTTTAATTGACATAAATAGTGAAATTATTGTATATTTTTTAAGTTATTTGGCTCAAGCAAAAAAAACAACTATTAGATTAATTTGCTTAATAAAATTTAAATAAGGGACTAAATAGATGTTAACAATTTCACCTGATCAATTTTTTGACAACCGAGCAATAACTTTCCCGACCCACAAACGTGTGAAAGCTTATCAAAAAATGTTGCTAAGCTTTTGGTTGAGTTTTTTCACATGTTGCCCATTCTCAATTGCTCTCGCTGACAACATCGGCCTCTACGCTGGAATTGGTATAACCAATACAATTGCTACAGAGCAAAATATCGACAGCACCAAGAGTGGATTTAGGCTTACAGGTGGATATTCATTCAATAAATACTTCGCTGCGGAAATTGGTTTATTTAACGTGGGTGATCATACCAAACTTGGTATGAAGGGTAATGGGTCCAGTCTTAGTGCACTCGGTAAATACCCGTTAAATGATAATTTTAGTATTTTTGGGGAATTGGGTGCTGTGAGGGCTGATCTGGAAGTTGATGAGAATAATACAACAGTTGATCGTACAGGTGAAGAATCGCTACAAGATGGCACTGATACTGGCCTTTTTTACGCTTATGGACTTACCTATGATATGGAGGACTGGACTGTAGCTTTAAAGATTTCAACCGTTGATACAGACGCTGATCTAGCAATCACTTCACTCAATATTTATCGATATTTTTAGTAGTGGAATAACAAATAAATTAACTTTCTGAAATTGACATGTGAGCTCATTTTTTAAAAGGCTTATAAACTGTATCTTAGCCTAAAGGATAAGAATTAATAGAGGGCTGTTAATTTTCAATTGACAATTAATCGTTACCCACTTGGCATCGAAGATAAAGAAAGAGGGCACTTATCACAATCGTTAAAGGAAATTACGAGGACCCTGCCCAGAAAACAGTTCGTCTCACCAATATGGCATTGATGCTCATTTTGTAAAAACTATGAGCACCACCCACGCTGTATTAATAACCGTAATCGTGTTTTATTCTCGCTTTTTACAATCTTGTAAATTAGATATTTTTCTTAATACTAATAACTGAGACACGCAATCTATTAGTAATCTTAAATTTATCCAGAAATTTTCGAAAAATTTGAAGTAATTCTGAACTTGGCAAAAATATTTTTGTGAAGATCTATAAAAGTAATTTGAGAGGCCTGAGTTCTTATTAGTTCGTTGTTTATTTCCATTCAAAACTTGTCTCCTACCAGCTAGCTTTGCAGCGAGAGCCTGCAAAAATTGAAGAGAGCCTAACCTTTATTATTTGTTATCGTTTGATTAGCAAAAAAACGCCATCAGACCGTGTGAAATTGTCCTTCGATTTGGGATCCAGTGATGTTTGTTTCGAGATGAAGTCGAATGGTTCAAATATGAGGTATGTGGATGCACTAGTGTCGCAAACACAGGATGTGCAAAATAGACTTTCTGAGAGGTCCCATCATCATAGAATTTTTTTGCCTCACCGTTCGCGCACATCAATAAGCCCATAACACTTGTGAGTCAATTCATATCCTGGCGAATGTGCCAGCCGACATTAATGGTAAACGCTTTTTAATACAGCTGAGCGTAATAGCTGAGGAAAAGGCTTACGACTTATCCTTCTCTATCGGAAACGTTAACAAAAAACTCAAGTAGCGCTGTCGTGAAAGCTTCGGGCGCATCCTGCTATACCCAGTGCGAAACTCCAATAAGCGGCTTAAATAATGCTCCTGGGATCTCGTTTGATAGTCGCCTACCATCCTCCGACTTTTGCCACGGATCATCCATCCCCCAAAGGATCATCGTTGGAGCAGAAATGGTTCCATATCGGTCGACTAACGCTATTGTCTGGTTGGCGTTCAGCGCAGATGCATTGCGAAGCAAGCTCAACTTCCCCTCTTCACTAGCCCATGGGGCAATGATCCCCAACCTAAACTCTGTGGTCAGTCGACTATGATCCGACAGACCCTCAATTAGACTTTGTTCCAGTGCTTCTACTAGATCGGCTATAGGTCGAGAGTTCCACCTCATTGGATGGCCAAAATCGAGCATGTCATCATCAAATCGGTCATAACAAACTGCGTTTGTAATTACCAACCGGTTTACTCGTGCTTGATGTTCTATTGCTAAAATAAGAGCAACTGCTCCTCCCGTGTCGTGACCTACCACATCCACAGCATCCAGTTGAAGGTTGTCCAGTAACGCAATAATCATGCGAGCCTGATCTTGAAATGAACGATCAAAGCGATCGCGGCGATCAGACCAGCCATGACCTAGAAAATCAGGAGCAATAACTCGATACCCTTCTTTTACGAGCAATGGAATAACAGCGTGATACAGGTATCCCCATGTAGGTATTCCATGCATCAAAAGAATCGTGCCTTTGAAATCCTGACCGGAATCAATATAACGGATCTTGACGGGTATATGCGCAGCAGTGTGTGCTGGGAGTACAATCTCTTTTTGCGAAGATCTAAACTCTTCCCAAGTCGTCCAATCAATCATCGGTGCCTCCACTTTTTATCTTGTTCTAGCAAAATTCTCAAATATGGGACATGACTTTGTCGCGTCCCTGACATAGTTTTTTGGTTGAACGAAGCAGCGGCGCTGCAAAAAGTCAGATACCTGAATCATAAAAGATAGCCTTTCTACACTGCCTGTCAGTAGTGTGACTACTGGAAGACTATCTTTTGAACAAAGCACAATAAACCCAATTCAAATCACTATATAAACAAGATGTTAACTTATTGCATCGTCAGGGCAAGGCTGACGGTAAATGAGGTGGCGCGTATGATCAATGACACTCGTGAACTAGACTATCAAATCTTTATTTTGACGGCCTACCGTTTAGGCTTAGGCCTGAATGAAACACTCATCCTGCGCGTTGGAAAAATTGATAACAAACGAATGAAGAGTCATATCCGTATGGGTAAAGGTAACAGGTGCCGATTCGTTAACCTATTCACGCAGACTTTTCAGGCTCTGCAAACCTATTGATTCACTCATCACAACGAGAGGATCAGGTTGTTCGAGGTCACATCAAAACATTAAAAGTAATTTAGAAAGATCTTCTTATTTCATCTGGCTCTCACCAGTGCAACGTAATAATTGGCATAAACCATTCAGAAATCAGAGAGGACGAGACCGTGAATTAAAGTGTGTTATCGACGGGCAGTTACATCTATTTCAACAAGTGCGTCCACTGCTAGTGCAGTAACACCAATACAGGTCCTGGAAGGTAATTTATCTTTTGGAAAATACGATTTGTAAA
>JBLIEH010000157.1:0-5335 GCA_047632875.1 Psychromonas sp.
TTATGTGCCATTTTTAATAACTCCTAATTAAGCGTTGATTGCAGTAATTTTAACTTCAGTAAACCACTGACGATGACCCGCTGTTGTACGCGAATGCTTACGACGACGGAACTTAACGATTTTAATTTTATTGCCACGACCGTGAGTTACTACTTCTGCAGTAACTTTACTTCCTTCAACGTATGGAATACCAACTTTAACGTCTTCTGCATTTACAACTAAAAGAACTTTATCAAATTCTACAGTCGCGCCAGCTTCAACATCTAGTTTTTCCAAACGAAGAGTTTGTTCAACAGCTACACGGTGTTGCTTGCCACCACTCTGGATAACAGCGTACATGTTTCTTACTCCGTTCAGGCATCTCGTGCGATTTCATTCGAAATTTTGCATCGAGAGCACACTTATATTAATCACAATGGTGGCGGATTCTACGGCAAACAAGACTTGTTGGCAATGTTATTCACTAAAAATATTGTAATTTAATTGCCGCTTAAATTAACCCTTTGAAATAAAATAATATAAGCGCCTGATCCTAAAAAAAAGCTGATTTTGTTAATAAATCGCCTTACTTTATTGGCCGTATTCTCAAGGAACTATCGGATAGCCTCCTGATCAGACATTTAGTCTGCCATGGGATCAATTGTTTTTTAGGTAATACCAAATGCCCGCAACGGAAAACAAAACCGCTAATTTATCATTTATCCTGTTCAATAGTGATAGGGATTATTACAAGTAGGATAATTTGTCGTTTAAGCAGTTGAGATATCACGAATAAAGGGCAATAATAGCCACTCTTTATAAGAATGGCTATTTGGACTCTTAGGACCATGGATATCACAAAAATTCAGCATATTTCTGCAACTGAAATGAATCAGGTCGATAAACTGATCACGGAACAATTAAGCTCGGATGTCGCCTTAATTAATCAATTGGGTTTTTATATTATTAATAGCGGCGGTAAACGTATCCGACCGTTAATTACCATATTGGCAGCAAAAGCGCTGGGCATTCATGATCAAAACAGCACTAAGCTTGCCGCTATTATTGAATTTATTCATACCGCAACCCTGCTGCACGATGATGTGGTCGATGACTCGGATCTGCGCCGCGGTAAAGAAACAGCAAATGCGGTATTTGGCGCTGCAGCTAGTGTATTAGTCGGGGATTTTTTATATACCCGCTCTTTTCAGATGATGACCGAGCTGCGTAATTTAAAGGTGATGGATATTTTATCGTCGGCAACCAATATTATTGCTGAAGGAGAAGTTTTACAATTAATGAATTGTAATGATCCGGACACCACTGAAAAAAATTATATGGATGTTATCTACTTTAAAACCGCCAAACTATTTGAAGCGGCAACCCAACTTGTTGCCGTCTTAGGCGGGCAGTCTCTCGAGGTTGAAACTGCCTTACTCAATTATGGAAAATACCTCGGTACAGCATTCCAGTTAACCGACGATGTCATGGATTATAACTCCGATGCGACCGAGATGGGTAAAAACACCGGAGATGATCTGGCTGAAGGGAAACCGACCTTACCGCTTTTATATGCTATTCAACAGGGCAACAAGCAACAAGCAACGCTTATCAGAGAGGCCATTAAAACAGGCAATGGTATGCAGCACTTTGATGAGATCATGCAGGCATTACGTGATACATGCGCATTAGAGTACACAAAAAATCGGGCACTTGAGGAAGCGGATAAAGCCATTAAAGCTATTAGTATTATTCCGGACAACCAATACAAACAAGCATTAATAAGTTTGGCCCACCTTGCCGCTGATCGAAAATCTTAAGTTTTAAAAAAAGCCTTTAACAGCGAACTGCTAAAGGCTTTTAGCTTACTCCCTATAACCCCCTAGATTAATGATGTTCAATCAGCAATACCCGACACTCATAAGGTTGTAGTTTTACTGAGCGCGTCGCTTGAAGGGTTAATAATTCAGGGTAATTTCCAATAATATATTTCCCTTTGTGAATATCCAGGTTCATTGGCAATTCATATTCAAGCGCCTCGGCATAATAGTTGTTGATGCAGATAAGCGTTTGTTTATCGCTGCTACGCTGATAACAAAACAGTTGCCTATGCTCCGGGGCCAAATCCGTATAATCCCCGGTTGTTATCACCTCTACTTCTTTACGCAGCGCGATTAAACCCTGGTAATAATAAAAAACCGAATTTTGATCGTTAAGCGCCTGCTCGACATTAATCTGCTTGTAATTCTTTGCCACATCCAGCCAGGGAACACCTTTTGTAAAACCGGCATGTTGATCACTGTTCCACTGCACCGGCGTGCGCGAATTATCGCGCGATTTCTGGGCAAGAATAGCCCGTACCTGCTGTTCACTTTTCCCCTGCTGATTGCGCATAATATCGTACATATTAAGGCTTTCAAGATCGCGGTATTGTTCAATGGACGTATAATCCGGGTTGGTCATGGCAATCTCTTCACCCTGGTAAATATAAGGTGTGCCCTGCATCATATGCAATGAGGTTGCCAGCATTTTCGCGGATTCTACCCGATACTGCTGATCATTACCCAACCGACTAACGATACGCGGCTGATCATGATTACACCAAAACAGTGCAGACCAGCCTTTGCCGAACATGCCCTGCTGCCAATGGTTAAAAATATTTTTCAGCTCGATAAAATCAAAGGGTGCCTGCGTCCATTTTTCACCCTTCACATAATCGACTTTTAAATGATGAAAATTAAACACCATCGATAACTCTTTGCCGTCAAGGGCTGAATATTGCTGGCACTCTTCCAGTGTGGTGGAAGACATCTCGCCAACCGTGACTGCGCCATATTGATTAAACACAGCATCACTTATCTCGCGCAGGTATTGATGCACACGCGGTCCATCGGTGTAGAAACGCCGCCCATCCCCCTGGTAGTCATCTGCATAATCCTGTTGTTTAGAGATTAAGTTAATAACATCAAGACGGAAGCCATCAACCCCTTTTTCTGCCCAGAAACGGATGATATCTTTCACTTCATCACGCACTTTGGGATTTTCCCAGTTTAAATCCGCCTGCTCTTTAGCAAAAAGATGCAGGTAAAACTGGTTAGTTTTGTCATCTAACTGCCATGCATTACCGCCGAATTTTGACGCCCAATTATTAGGCGCCTGACCATCAACAGGGTCTTTCCAGATATAATAATCGCGATATTCACTTTCTTTATTACCCAAAGCCGATTGGAACCATTGATGCTCTGTTGAAGTATGGTTAACGACTATGTCCAGAATAATGCGGATACCTCTTTGATGAGCGCTTTCCAAAAGCTGCTCAAAATCCGCCATACAACCGAAATCAGGGTTAATAGTGTAATAATCAGAGATATCATAGCCATTATCAATCATGGGTGATGAATAAATCGGAGTCAGCCAAATGGCATCAATACCTAATGTTTTTAGGTAACCCAGCTTAGAGATAATACCTTTAAGATCCCCTGTGCCTTTATCACCGCTGTCACAAAAACTTTTCGGATAAATCTGATAAATCGTCGCCGTGCGCCACCATTCTCTTTCTATTTTGTTCATATCGATTAACTCTTAGCTCTCTTAAATTAAGAAAACCGTTGATTACTCAACGGCTAATATCTTTTTAATAATCAGTTGATTAGTTGCTGATGACCGCTTCTGCTTGATCGTCAATCAAGTCAACTTCCTCAAGATCGCCTTTTTTCTCAGCACGCTTGTAAAGTATCAGTGTTAAAGCAATAGGTATAACAATCGCAGCAAGCATAGCCAGTGCATAGACACCCCAATACTGCGGCTGAATGGATAAAATCCCCGGCAATCCACCGACGCCAATCCCGTTCGCCATTACGCCTGCAACACCGCAAATACCGGCTGCAACCGCAGAGCCAATCATGGCGCATAACATGGGGAATTTATATTTCAAGTTGATCCCGTACATAGCGGGTTCTGTCACCCCTAAAAACGCCGATATAGCAGCAGGTATCGAAATCTCACGTTCATTATGTTTTTTACTGATTTTGATAATACCGACAACCGCCGAGGCTTGCGCAATATTAGATAAGGCAATCAGCGGCCAGATGGGTGTTCCCCCAATATCCTGCATTAACTGCAAATCAACCGCATTGGTGGTGTGATGAATACCGGTAATAACCAGTGGTGCATAAAAGAAACCAAAAATCATCGAACCGAGCACAGCAAAATCACCCGTCATGGCAACTTTAGCGGCATAACCCACAGCATTACCAATTTCACGTCCGATGGGACCAATGATCGAATGCGCCAACACTACAGCCACAAGAAGTGAAACAAAGGGCACAATAACCAGATATAAATAAGCGGGAATAATACGTTTTAAATTTGTTTCAATCATCGCTAATGCAAGGCCGGCTAAAATAGCGGGAATAACTTGCGCCTGATAACCCACTTTTTCCATCACAAAGAAACCAAAGTCCCAAACTTCCGGCGTGCCCGAACCGATCCCGTAAGCATTCATTAATTGTGGTGAAACCAGCGTAATACCCAAGACAATACCCAGAATCGGTGTACCGCCTAATTTTTTTACCGTTGCCCAACAAACACCAACGGGCAGGAAGTGGAAGATAGCCTCGCCCAGTAACCACAGGAAGGAGTGAACTCCTGCCCAAAACTGACTCGTTTCAACCAAGGTTTTACCATCGAACATCGGGATATCACCGATCACATTTCGGAATCCGAGAATCAAACCACCAGTAATAATAGCAGGGAGCAGCGGGACAAAAATTTCCGCCATATGCGAGATACCGCGCTCCAGAAAATTCATATTCTGCCTTGCAGCCGCTTTAGTCGCTTCTTTATCGGCTCCGCCGCCACCTGTTATCTTGGTTAATATTTTATATACTTCATCAACTTCAGTGCCAATCACTATCTGAAACTGCCCCGCAGTAGTGAACGCCCCTTTTACCATCGGAATTTTTTCAATTTCTTTGATTTTTGCTAATTCAGGATCACCTAAGGCAAAACGTAAACGTGTCAGGCAATGGCTAACACTGGCTATATTGCCCTTCCCCCCGATAAGCTCAACTAAACGCTCAACTTGTTTCTGATCAATTTTACTCATTTCATTATCCCTTCTGTTGTAAATATCTTCTGTTACAAATCTATTCTGTTATAAACCCTTTGTGGGACCGCTCCCAATTAAAGGCATAATAACGCAAACAAAAAAAACTTAAACAGAAGCCGTTCAATTACGGGAGGGTGATCACTAAATGGGAATGCTCCCATTTTATTGATTTAAGGGAAAAATTCACATCCTCTATGACCGGATTAATAATAGTAAATAAAATTAAAGAGTTACGCTTAAACTTCG
>JBLIEH010000158.1:0-5308 GCA_047632875.1 Psychromonas sp.
ATTTATTTGCAAAAGATGCAGTCCTTGACCTTTATGCCGAGCAGTTAATGGAAAATGAAGGGATGGCGGCCTTTGCCTGCCGAATCGAATGCCAAGGGGAAACACTGATCACTACGCAATTAAATGTTTTTGTCCCTCCCCCAGAACAATTAGAAAAAATGTTAAAAGGAAAAAATAATGCTTAGACAGGTGTTAGTCACGGGTGCGAGTAAAGGGATTGGCCGTGCGGTTGCCCTGCAATTGGCCCAGGATGGTTTTATTATTGCCGTACATTACAGGGGCGATAAGGACGGTGCATTACAAACATTGCAGGCTATTCAAGAATCCGGTGGCCAAGGGCGTTTATTAGGCTTTGATATCAGCGATCGAAACCAGTGCAGAGAAGTGCTAGAAGCGGATATTGAAAAAAATGGCGCTTATTATGGCGTGGTCAGTAATGCTGGTATTAGTTGCGATACGGTTTTTCCGGCTATGACCGGAGAAGAGTGGGACAGTGTAGTGCATACCAACTTAGACGGCTTTTATAATGTTTTGCATCCCTGTATTATGCCTATGGTACAGCTGCGTAAAGGAGGCCGTATTATCACCCTGGCATCTGTCTCAGGAATAACCGGAAACCGCGGTCAAACCAACTACAGCGCAGCTAAAGCCGGCATTATCGGCGCAACCAAAGCCTTAGCTTTAGAAGTGGCCAAACGCAAAATCACGGTAAACTGCGTCGCCCCGGGTTTAGTTGATACCGGCATGGTCAATGAAAGCGTAAAAGAGCATGCTTTACCCCTTGTGCCATTGCGCCGTATGGGACAACCGCAAGAGGTTGCCGGTTTAGTCAGTTATTTAATGTCGGATATAGCAGCCTACGTGACGCGTCAAGTGATCTCTATTAATGGCGGTATGGTGTAAAATACGATGAGTTATCAAAAAAAACCAAAAAACATCATAAAATATGGAGGCATGATCTAATGGAACATCGTGTTGTTGTTACCGGAATGTCTGCTGTCACTGCCCTGGGTAATGACTGGGAACAGGTAGAAGCAAAATTAAAAGCATGTGAAAACGCAGTGTTATACATGCAAAGTTACGAGCAATATGAGGGTTTAAATACAAAATTAGCCGCGCCCATTGTTGATTTTGAGTTACCCAAACATTACACCCGTAAAAAAATACGCGGCATGGGCCGAGTTGCCAAACTGGCCACACTCGCCTCAGAAAATGCGTTAATCCAAAGTGGCTTAATAGGTCGCCATATTTTAACCAATGGCCAGACGGGGGTCGCTTACGGCTCTTCCACCGGCAGTACCGATGCGATTGGAGCTTTTGGCGTGATGCTTAATGAAAAAAGTACCAAAGCCATTACCGCCACTACCTATGTACAGATGATGCCGCATACTACGGCTGTTAATGTGGGACTGTTTTTTGGTTTAAAAGGCCGGATCATACCCACCAGTAGCGCTTGTACTTCTGCCAGCCAGGCAATAGGTTATGCCTTTGAAGCCATTAAACACGGTTATCAGACCGTGATGGTCGCGGGCGGTGCGGAAGAGTTATGTCCCACTGAATCGGCTGTTTTTGATACTTTATTTGCCACCAGCTTAAAAAATGACTCCCCTAAATCCACGCCCAGCCCATTCGATAAAGACCGTGATGGATTAGTGATTGGTGAAGGCGCAGGCACCCTGATATTAGAAGAATACCAACATGCTAAGGCGCGCGGGGCAACAATATTTGCCGAAGTTGTTGGTTTTGCCACTAATTGTGATGCGACACATGTGACTCAACCACAACAGGAAACCATGCAGATTTGTATGGAGATGGCGCTGGAAAATGCGCATCTTTGCGCGGATAAAATTGGTTATATCTCAGCTCATGGTACAGCCACGGCGCGTGGGGATATCGCAGAATCCAATGCAACCGCAAACATCTTTGCCAATAAAACCCCCATCAGCTCATTAAAGAGTTATTTAGGTCATACCCTGGGTGCCTGCGGCGCAATTGAAGCCTGGACAGCCATAGAAATGATGAATAAAGGCTGGTTTAATCCGACGCTGAACCTCAATAATGTCGATCCGCAGTGCGGCGAACTCGATTATATTACCGGCAGTGGTCGTCACATTAACTGTGATTACATTATGAGTAATAACTTTGCCTTCGGCGGCATTAATACTTCATTAATCTTTAAACGTTGTAAATTTTAGCAATAGCTAATAAAAACAGTGGTTAATAAAAGCAAAAGGAGCGTTATACGCTCCTTTTTTTAGGCATTTTTTAAAAATGCGAAATTCTTAACCGCTAAAACTGTTAACCTCTAAAGTTTTTAACCTCAGTCATTTTAACCTCGGGAACTTTAACCTCTAAAACTTTTAACCTCGGAAGTAATTCGCTGCAACAAAGGGCATTTTCACCACTGTCATGGGCAGTTTTTTAGCGCGCACTTCAGCAAAAATTTCCGTATCAATACTGCTAAAATCGGTTTCAACATAGGCCATTGCAACGGGCATCCCTATTGAGGGACCGAAGGTGCCGCTAGTGACAATACCGATTTGATTATTATCTGCATCAAATAATAAACAGCCCTCACGCACCGGCGCTTTTGATGTACCCAATAAACCGATACGTTTACGGGTCATGTTTTTGCTTTTAATCTGTTCGAGAATAAGCTCTGCGCCAGGAAAGCCGCCCGGGCGTTGACCATCTGCACGACGCGCTTTGCTGATACCCCATATTAAACTTGCCTCGACAGGTGTTGTCGTTGTATCAATATCATGGCCGTATAAACATAAACCCGCTTCAAGACGTAATGAGTCCCGTGCGCCAAGACCAATCCACTCCACTTCAGAAAAAGCCAGCAATTCACGCGCCAGGGCCTGTGCATTGGCAGCAGGAACAGAAATCTCAAACCCGTCTTCACCGGTATATCCGGAACGACTAAGATAACATTCGACGCCCGCCAGCTGTATTGTTAGCGTATCCATAAAGCGCATATTGTTGACTGCCGGATTAATCTTAGCCAGAACCTGTGCCGCTCGCGGACCTTGTAATGCCAGTAAGGCGCGATCTTCAATCACCTCTAACCTGACATCACTGGGTAGGTTAGCCTGCAGATGCGCAATATCTTGTTGTTTACAGGCCGCATTGACCACGACAAACAAAAAATCGCCAAAGTTAGCAACCATTAAATCATCACTAATCCCACCCTGCTCATTAGTGAAAAAAGCGTAACGCTGCTTGCCCACTGGTAAATCAATAATATCCACGGGGACTAATGCCTCCAATGCCTGGGCTGCATTTTCGCCAAAAAGACGCAACTGCCCCATATGTGAAACATCAAACAAACCAGCCGCATTGCGGCAATGCAGATGCTCTTTTCGGACACCTAGTGCATACTGCACGGGCATATCATAACCTGCAAAAGGGACCATTTTACCCCCCATTTCAATGTGCAGTGCGTGCAGCGGGGTAACGAGAAGTGTTTGAGACATAAATTTATACTCCATATTGCGCAATAGTTGCGGCTAGTTCATTTAATTTTCGAATGATTAGAAACAATTTTTTTGATGGTTATTTTTCAACGCCTTGTACAGCGTCAGTTACTTTTATGAGGCAGTTACCCAAAGAATTAAAGCATCTTCTTCACTGCTGGAAATAAGCATGTGCCCCATATTGGCATCGTAATAGACCGAATCACCTTCATTTAAAATGACGGGTTCATAAAATTCTGAAAAAAAGGTTATATCGCCACTTAATACTAATAAAAATTCATCTCCGTCGTGGCGGATCCAATCCGAATAGTCGGCAAAATCACGCGCCCTGACCCGCGATTTGAACGGCATCATTTTTTTATTGGTTAACTGCGTTGCCAACAATTCATGTTCATAGGTTGAAGTTGGATGCGCCTTGCCCTCTTCATTGCGGGTAATATCACGGCGACCGGTCGCACTGACCTGTTTGGGCGGCGCAAAGAGCTGCGGAAGATCTATCTGTAAACCACCGGTCAATTTCTGCATTGCCTGAAAGGTTGGCGATATCTGTTCATTTTCTATTTTAGATAAAGTAGAACGTGCCAGCCCGGTTTTCTTGCTGGCTTCTTCCAGCGTCAAACCGAGTGACTTGCGAATTTCTTTTAAACGCAGCCCGAGTTTAACGGGTTCTATTTTTTTTGATCCCTGATCGTTAGAAACTTTCATTGATGGGTAAATATCTTGTTCATTCAGATCAGTCATCACTGTTCTCCTTTGGTCTTGCTATATAGTAAACGTCAAAAATAAAAGCGCACAGGAAAAAATAAGATCCGGATCTCATAAAAGAGAAAAAGTTTCCTTTTGGAAACTTTTGATCGAGCAGAATAGAATAATCTACATATAATAGCTTAAAAGTTTTATCTAACAGCTGGCTTAATAGTCTTTGTCACCCGTAAAGATTAGCGATTGTTTGCCTTTAGTCAGACAGTAATAGAGTAAAAAAGAAGGCACAGAGCTTGATTTAGGTACCTCTCAGGAAAATTTCCACTATTGGAAATTTATTCTTAGTGATCGATTTCAAGTGCAAACTCTTTTATTTTAATAAAAAGAAAATTCAACTATTGTCATTATCTCAATACGAATAATGAGTATTATTTTTTCACCGCATAATTTAGTAAAGGATTTAACATGGAAAACGCATTGAAGTTTACTGATACACATGAGTGGGTACTTGATAACGGTGATGGCAGCGTCACTATCGGTATTTCAAACCAAGCTCAACAACTTTTAGGGGATGTTGTCTTTGTGGATCTGCCTGAAGTTGGCGACGGCACTGAAGCGGGGGAAACTTTCTCTTTAGTAGAATCAGTAAAAGCAGCCTCGGATCTCTATGCACCCGTCACCGGTGAAATTATTGAGATTAACGAAGAACTTGAAGATAGCCCTGAATTAATTAATGAATCCCCCTATTCCGCAGGTTGGATTGTCAAAATAAAATTATCTGATAGCAATGAGCTTGATAATCTTATGTCCAGTGAAGATTATCACGCGGCGAACGCAGAATAATCATTCATTGAGAACCTATCTAATCAATTAGGCCGCTTTGAATTAAGCTGCCTTGCTTTTCTTTCTGCTATCTCCCCTCTTAATCGACATAAAATAGGGGGATAAGTAAAAATTATTCAGGAATCCCCTATGACAGATACAACGCTTCTCGATTTATTAAGTGACAATAAAGAGTTTGCGACTCGTCACAATGGCTCGAATGCAGCACAACAAAAAAAGATGCTGGAGACTATCGGTGTGCAGAGCATTGAGCAGCTAATTGATCAAACTGTACCGGCAGCCAT
>JBLIEH010000159.1:0-5245 GCA_047632875.1 Psychromonas sp.
GTACCTGTTAAACGTGCAGGTGCGGTAATAACTTGTAAGTAATAAAAAAGAATATTTGCATCTTTCTCAGCATCTCTGCCACCTTCCAAAAATTCAGGCCAAACCAATTGGTCGTTCATTTTCACTTCAACAAATGAGCCATCGGCTTGAACAGGGATCGTTGTAAATTCGCGTTTAGCGGTACCACCACGAAAACGAGTAATATGATTCCAAATCACTTCGTTAGCATCTTGTGGTATCGGGAAAGGAATGGCCGTGTCAAAAGATTTTAATCCATTACCACCTTGTACTAACACTGAATTGACTGCATTTTTCTTGATTACATCATAGATGTTTTCAGGGTATGCAGCGGTGCGACGTGTTTGATAAACAGGCATTTTATAGTCTGGATATTTTTCAAACATAGCAATCTGGCCAGGGCTTAAATTAGCTTGGTATGTAGACAGGTTTGCATTGGTGATTTCAAATAACATTTTATCTGAAGAAAATGGGTTAGATGGACGACCCGGATCCGTGCTCGGTGTAGAATTTTTACTGTTGAGTCCTCCGGTCCATGCTGGGATAGTACCCGCAGCATTGCCGGCCATTTCAGCACCGATTGGGGTTAAAGAAGTGCCGAGTTTTGCCGCTTCTTCTGGTGATACTTTAGCGATTGCATTGTGCGCCGCTAAGCTCAAACACAATACACTTACAGAAGTGATTAAATTTTTCATTATTTTTATCCTATTAATACGTAATACCAATACTTACGGCAAGAAAGTCTTTATCTGACAAAATATTATAATCGCCACCACTGAAGCTTCTGAAGCTTAAAGAGGCTGAATAAGTTTGTTGATAAACGGCTTCGAGTGAGACACCAAATGATTTAGCGCCTTCATTAAACTGTTGACCTGGATCTGGAGAATAACCAGACACATCATGCTGCCAATCGATTGTGGGTGAAAGAGACACACCGGCAAATACATTTGGATAATCTAGCGCGGCTCTTACACGATAACCCCAAGCAGTGTCCGTTACGTAACCATCATCAATGCAATCACCTGAAAGTGCGCCTGCAGCAACCAAGTTTGTACAGTTAATACCACCACCTACATCAAAGTCTCCTAACCCAAATACTGAGTTACGACCATAGTTTTGATCAGATGCTTCAATATCATCGGTTAAAATAACACCTGCTTCGGCGATAACAGTTAAGCGTGAAGCACCTAACACCCGATCAAAAAACTGTAATGCAGTAACTTGAATTTGAGTCACATCAAATTCATCCCACCCTCTGGAAAGCTCACCAGGATTGACACCCAAAACACGAGATGAGTATTTAAGGAAGGGTTGTTCAGACAATACCGCGTTCAAAATTTCTGGTCCACTTATCTGAATTGGCGTGTCAGGTTTATAAGAAACTTCACCCGACAAGGCAAAACCTGCAACATTGGTTGCAAAGCTAAGACCGTAATATTTTAAATCTTCTGGAAACTCAATATTATATCCAGGGTTTAAGGCATCAATAGTGTCTCGGTCTACACCTGTGGTTTGTAATACTGAAGCTAAACCGAATTGTCCTAGCTGTTCAGGTGTTAATACACCAGCTTCAGCACCTGCAGCTAAAGTAGGGAAGGCCGCGTCTAATTGAACCGCATTTGCCCAAGGTAAAAATACCGGTAAAGCTGGATTAATTCCGCGAAATGCACCACGAATAGAATTAATCAGAGGCAATCGAGAGTGAATGTTCATGTAGTAAAAACCAAACTCAGTATCATTCAACTCTTGTGCAAAATAACGAAAAGCTACCCCATACTGACCACCATCATCTGGCTCCATATCGGCTTCACGTTTTGATGCAATACCTGCTGCCAGACCGGCTTGGTCTCCAAGTGGGCCAACTGATACAAAATTACATCCATCGGCTGCAAAATCCGCACCAGAGAAATACGTACCACAACCATCAATTTGGGTTTTTTCCCATTCATATTGGTAGAATGCTTCAACGCTTAGATTTTCAGTCAAACCTGCATTGACAAAGAACATACCGACCGGTAATAACCCTTCTTTTAGGCTAGCGCCCGGGCGACGTAATGCGTTTACATCAAATGGATTAGATGAATTGAGTCCGCCTTGGATAAAGGTACTTTCGCCCCAGCTGACAACTTGACGTCCTAGACGCACATCTAACGGTACATCACCTATGTCAAAGGCACCAAAAATATAGGCATCCATTAATTCGATACCAGAAAACTGGCCAAAGTCAGTAAAACCCTCGTCACTTAATGGCTCACCAGGGGTATAACCATTTCCGGAGTTACCATGGGGTCTGTCACCATCAGATAATTCAAAGTCATGCCAATATTTAACCCGAACAAATGCACCAATGTTTCCTTTGGTCAGGTTAAAATCATGAGAACCTTTTATAATTTGAGAAAACGCGTCGTTTTTACCAAAGTTAAGATTGCCATCGTCAGTGGTGGATGTGTTACCAGTGCCGCCATTTGTTTTACCGATGTAATAAGGATCAGCATCTTGTAACCGCCAGCTAGACCCTATTGAAAGTCGTGAGGTGATTTGAAGACTAATATCGTCATCCTCACCGAAATAAAATTCTGCAGCTGCAGCAGAGTGTGTAAATAATGCTGTTGTTATTGCAGCAGCTAGTAATTTTTTAGTGTGTTTGTTAGTAGACATGATAGTTCCCATGTTTAATTGTTAACCAAATAGGTCAGACCAGATTGAATTTAAACAAAATGCTTACATTAATACTACAAATAAAAAAAATAAAAAAACTTAAACTCTATGCCAATCTATTATCATATGATGCAATATGATGATTATTCACTTATTAAAGAGACAGATTTTTTAGTATGACAGATTATTTTTCAGTGCTCAGTGGCTGGCTTATCCCCATAAAACGAGCCATGGATGAATGGGACATCGATTTTAATAGCGCCTTAGCTGATTGCGGTATTAAAACGTCTGATTTTAAAGACCCAGAATCAAGGGTTTCTGCTGAAAGAGTGGCTCAGCTAATCGAATATTGTAATCATTTAAAAGAACGTCATGATTTCGCAATAACTGTAGCTGAAAATTTTCATCCGGGCACTTTTCATGTATTAGGTTATGCAATGATGGCGTCTAACAATTTATATGACGCTTTTAAACGTATAGAGCGCTATAAAAAAGTGGTCTCGAATACCTGTTCTATTAAGATAGAAGAAAGTAGTAAAGTGTGCAAATTAGTACTCACGCCATTTTTGTATGAGTCTACTAACAGACCTGTCTTATCTCATAATTCTATTATCATTTTTATTGCGACCTTGGTTAAATTTGCAAGAGAATGCTCAAGCCACAATTTTAAACCCCTTGAAGTCAATCTGAATTGGTCAAATACCGAGGACAACTTTAAGTTTCTAAGTGATTTCTTTGATTGCCCTGTGAATTTCGACCAAGATGAGATTTCATGTAGCTGTGATACCGCTATTTTCAAAGAACCCCTACTCGGTGGGAATCCATTGATCACGCAATCCCACGAAAAAATGCTAAATGAATTTCTTTCTAGACTAGATAAGAATGATGTTGTGCAAACAGTTAAAAATAGTATCTATGACATGTTACCTTTAGGCACGCCGACTCAAATTGATATTGCTAAACAGATTGGAATGAGTCTTCGAAACCTGCAAAGAAAACTAAGCGAGCAAGACGCCTGTTATAGAGACTTATTAGAGGAAACAAGAAAGAAACTGGCTTTGGAATATATTTCACAAGGACATTTGTCGTTAAGTGAAGTGGGTTATCTGGTTGGTTTTGCTAATATTGGTAATTTTAACCGTGCTTTCAAACGTTGGACCAATCTTGCACCTGGCGAATACCGCAAAGATAAACATTTGGCATAAATTCATTTAAAGGTTTGTCATCAATTAGTTATAATTTTGATTTGTATTTTAACAAATTCTGATTTATCAATCCTATCCACGAGTATGAATTACTCTTGATATAACCTATTCGGAAAAGGCAAACCAATGACTGAAGACGCTACAAAAACCGATTTAACAAACATCTTAACAACACTCAAAAATTCCTTTAAAAAAACGCCTTTTCCCGACATTCAACAAAGACAACAAGATTTAAAAGCATTAAAAGCATTATTGCTGGAGAATCAGGATGCCTTAATAAAGGCAATGGATCAGGATTTTGGTAACCGTTCCAGTGATGATTCGAAAATTGGTGATATTCTCACCACAGTTCAAGGGATCAACTACTCCCTTGACCATCTAAAGAAATGGATGAAACCCAGTAAACGACATTTAAGTTTGTTGCTACAACCTGCATCAGCCAGAGTAGAATATCAGCCACTAGGTGTAATAGGCATTATTGTACCTTGGAATTATCCGGTTTTTTTAGGTTTAGGCCCACTCACTGCTGCGCTGGCCGCAGGTAATAAAGCCATGATTAAAATGTCTGAATACACTCCTCATACCGCGAGTATAATTAAGCAGTTAGTAGACAAATATTTTGAGCCTAATAAAATAAGCATTGTTGAAGGCGATGCGAGTGTTGCTGCTGCATTTTCCTCACTGCCTTTTGACCACTTGTTTTTTACGGGCTCAACTAATGTTGGGAAATTGGTAATGCGTGCTGCAGCTGAGCACTTGGTTCCCGTCACATTAGAGCTAGGTGGAAAATCGCCTGCTATTATTGCCGATGATATGGATATTAATACAGCCGTAGATCGGTTTATTTTGGGTAAAACTCTAAATGCAGGTCAAACCTGCGTTGCACCAGATTATATTTTCTGTCCCAAAGGTAAAACTCAGCAGTTAATCGATGCGATCGAGAAAACGTTTGAGCGTATGTACCCATCGGTAAAAGACAATAAAGATTACACCAGTGTGGTCAATCCAGCTCAACATGCTCGCTTGCAAGCATTAATTGAAGATGCTCAAGCTAAAGGAGCCGTTATTACGCCATTAGGTAGTGATCCAGGCTGCGCGAAAACCAGACAAATGCCACTCACGTTGATACATGGTGTCAATAAAGATATGCAGGTCATGCAGCAAGAGATATTTGGCCCGCTGTTGCCTATTGTTGAATATGACACTTTACAGCAGGCGATTGACTATATAAATGAAGGCGAGCGTCCTCTCGCTTTATATATTTATAGTTTTAACAAAGCCTGTCAGGACCAAATATTAAAAAGTACCCATTCAGGTGGTGTATGTATTAATGATGCAGCTTTTCATGTAGCTGCTGAAGACCT
>JBLIEH010000160.1:0-5216 GCA_047632875.1 Psychromonas sp.
TTCGACAATGGCAAGACCTAACACGACTCATTCCCGATGCAAAATTCATTGCTTATATACGTAATCCGATTGAAACCAAAGAGTCTGGTTATAATCAGTCAGTAAAACGTCATTTTCAGGTTAAAAAATTAAACGTAGTTAGAAGGAAACAACTGCCGTTTATGGTCAAGTTAGTTGAGTTTTCAGTACAATTTCGGGAAAAAGATTTAATTTTAAGATTATATGGTGAACGATATTTTTATCGTAACAATATTGTGTCTGACTTACTTTATATCTTGGGCATTGACTTGGATGTTACCTTACCCATTGTTAATAATTCATATCAGTTCGAGGCCCTAGAGTTTAAAAGATGGTTCAATCAGTTTCATTTGGAAGACTACCAAGGTATTGTAGATAGAGCATTACAGGGTTTTACCGAAGGTAGCAGCCATTATTCACTTATACCCGAAGAACAATACATTGAAGATAGTACTTATTATGCTGGTGTCTTAGAAAGTTACGCTAGAGAGTTGAAAACACTCGATCTCGCGCCCCTTGTTGATGATATGAAAAGTGCTTATTCGAAACCATACTTCACTCAGGAGCTATCCGAAAATCGTTTTTTATTGGTTTGTCAATATCTCCAAAAGGTTCTGCAGCTTGACTATTATCTAATGACGCAAGAGAGCATGCCGCTCACGCCTGTTCAAAACACACATTTCCATGATTTGTTTATAAGATCGTACAATAAAAAATTTCGATACCTGTACCTAATGTTAAGAGGGCGTAATCAGCTGCGTAAAGTCGTAAAAAGCAGTATAAAAGCATTGAGTCTAAAATTCTGAATTTATTTCCTAGGTATCAAGAGTGACAATCATGCAGTATTCAATTTGTGGAAAGTAAACCAATGAAACATCTGATGGGTGCAGTTAAGTTTTTAATTGGTCTATTCCCTAAAAAAGCGCGCGTAAAAATGCGTCAACAAATATGGCTACATAATTTATATAGCAAAAGTTTACAAAAATCAGGGCTGTTTTATGGATTCCCGTCTCCTCACAAATCACAGAAACTTTATGTTAAAAACATTGAAAAGCAACATCGCCACATAAGTAGCCAAGTTAAACTTGCCACTCATCAACGAAAAATAAACTGCTTAATTTTCCTAACTGAGCGTCGAGACGCCGATATTCAAACGATTCAAAACGTACTTTCATTTGTGGGGCAGGGGTCGCTATTTCTTGCGGGTGAAGATGAGTCGGTTAGGCAATGTTGTGAAAGAGTATCACTGTCAAATGATCACAACATAGTGAATATAAAACAGCACACAGATGAACTGTATTTGTCAGCACTATTAGTGTTAAGAGGAGGTGATATCCTTCATCCTCAAGCCTTATCCATGTTTTCCAGTGCAATGGCGGCCTTAAGTGTGGAGTCAGTCATCTATTGTGATATCGACCGTCTGGATAAATCAGGGGAACGTCACTTGGCTGAATTTTACCCAGATTGGAACCCGGATTTACAACTTAGCACAGGATATGTGAAAACAGGTATCGTCATTGATGGTATTCAAACCATTAAAAGTTTGCTTTGTTTTGCACAGCAACATAATCAAACAGCGATAATAGCATTGTGGATGTCAGAACTGTATTTAACGAAAAGTAGTGTTGAGATAAACCATATTGAATACTGCTTAGTGCATCAGGCCATAACCAACGATTTTCAATGGAATCGTGAGTTAATGAAATTGTCCCATCATCCAATAAGTATTTCGAGAGGGGGATCAAAGGAGAGTGCTAAAATAAGTTGGAAACACACTTCAACCCCTCTTGTTTCGCTAATTATTCCCACTAAAAATGCTAAATTACTGGTACAGACTTGTATTGACTCTATTCTATCGAAGACTACTTACGCACACTATGAAATTCTTGTAATCGATAACAACTCAGATGACCCAGAGGCACTTGAATACTTTGAAAGTTTGCAGAAGTCTCAATCAAATATCAGAGTTTTAAGATATCCTTATTTATTTAATTACTCTGCCATTAATAATTTTGCTGTGAAGCACGCAAAAGGCGAAATAATTGGATTAATTAACAATGATGTTGAAGTGATTAGTCAAAATTGGCTAGGGGATATGGTAGGGCATGCTCAGAGAGAAGATATTGGTTGTGTAGGGGCTAAATTACTTTATCCTGACAATAGAGTTCAGCATGCTGGAGTTGTCATGGGGTATGGCGGTGGCGCAGGTCATGCTCATAAATATTTTCCACGCTATCATTCTGGATATTTACATCGCCTAGTAGCAACCAACAATTTTAGTGCGGTGACAGCTGCTTGTTTATTGGTTAAAAAATCTGATTATGAGGCGGTCAATGGCCTCAATGAAAAAGATCTTACTGTCGCATTTAATGATGTAGATTTTTGTTTGAATATATTAAAGCTTGGTCGCCGAAATATATATTGTGCAGAAGCCGAATTATATCATCATGAATCAGTAACCCGAGGTTATGAAGACACTAAGGAAAAACAACAACGTTTCCAATCCGAGCTTCATTATTTAACAACTCAATGGGCGAGTTATATTGACCACGACCCTGCTTATAATCCAAACTTGACATTGCAACGGGAAAACTTTTCTATTAAGGAAGTTTAAAGCTCGGAACGAGAATACCTACAGCACAGCGTTATATTAAAGTTCATTAGCATATCAAGACCTTATTTTGACCCAAGGGAATAAAAAAGAGGTTGCTATCACTGTTTTAAGTTAACTAATGGACTACAGGGTTAATGATAATTTGACATTATTTGTTATACTCCGTTGCCATTTTGTTAGCTGTATCTAACGTAGCTCTGAAGCGGTGGTTTATATTCAAATTTTCACACAAGGTTTTAAAACAATTTGAGCAAGCAATTTTCCTTTCTTACACCGACCGAAATGTGCGAGTCATTTGAAACTGTAGTCGGTATGGCTGTGTACAAAGAAGATAGATTGGAATGGGTTGAGCAAGCTATTGATAGCGTTCTTCAACAAACGTATCAGAACTTTGTTTATGTGATTGTTATTGATGGAGAAATAAACGAAGAAATTTATACTTATTTGTGTGATGTATGCAGACAGAATAAGAAAATGTTATTGGTTCTTAATCGCAGTAATTCGGGATTAAGTTCATGTATGAATTTCATAGTTGATTGGGCCTTATCCGAGCACGGTGACACTGAATACTTTTTCCGTATGGATGCTGATGACATTTCTGAGAATGATAGATTTGCCTCGCAAATTGACTATTTAGAGAAACATCAAAACGTGTCGATTTTGGGTTGTGCGTTAAAAGAAATTAATGAAAATGGGCTGATAGTGGGTAAAAGGAAATTACCTGTCAAACATGGGGACATTATAAAGTTTCTGCCGAAGCGATGCTCAATTAACCATCCCACCGTCGCGATACGCTTTAACGTTTTTAAGGATGGTTTTCGCTACAATAATGCACTGCGTAATACTCAGGATTATTTCTTTTGGATTGAGTTAGCCGCTGCTGGTTATCAGTTTGCAAATCTGGGTAAAAAATTATTACAGTTTAGAAGAGTCAATGACTTTTACAAAAGACGTGGTTTAAATAAATCACTTAATGAATTTAAAGCACGTTTTTATGCTATGAGAGAACTTAATCGCTATACTGTCGGCAATGTCGTCTACGCTTTTGCTGTTTTGTTCTTAAGACTGATGCCATCAAAAGTAGTAAAGTTAGCGTACAAACTCGATAGATTTTTACTTGCTAGGAAGGTTAAATAAGATTGATTGGCGCGACTATTATACTCTACAAGCCTGATATGGAGGTTACCGAACGGCTTATTCAATCAACTGCTCAACAAGTTGATGTGATTAGTATTATTGATAACTCTCCTGTTCCCACTCCTATTTCAATTGATAATGAAAACTTTCATTATCATCATTTCCCTAAAAATATAGGCATTGCTGCGGCACATAATATTGGTTTATCGGATTTGCACGCTGCAGGATGTACCTTCGGCATGTTGTTAGATCAGGACAGTATCATTGATGATGATTTCGCGTTTCGCTTGTCGAGTTTATTAGTTGCGTCGAAAGTAGAAAAAAGGCCACTGGTTGCTATTGGTCCACGCATAATTTGCTCTTTTTCTGAGAAAACAGTTAAACCTAGGGTGCAGCGTGAGATTTCCGTTTACGAGAATCTGGTATGTGTTACCCAGATTATTTCCTCGGGTATGATGATTGATTTGTCCAAGCTTGAGTTGATTGGTTTTAAAGACGAGAGATTGTTTATCGATGGTGTCGACCATGAATGGTGTTGGCGAGCCAAAACCCAGGATTTATTGGTTGCCATTGCGCAAAATGTTGAGATGGTGCACAGGTTGGGTGATGGGCGCAGTAAGTTTGCTGGTATGACTTATAAAGTAGGATCACCTGTTAGGTTGTATTATCAGTTTAGGAATATTCTTATTCTAACCCGAAGAGGCTATGTGCCAACCTATTGGAAAACACGTAATATTTTAGTCTTACCCATACGTTTTTTTGCCAATGCATTATTGCAAAATAACAAACGTGAACGGATAAAGTTTATGCTCTGTGGGCTATGGGATGGACTTCTAAAACGTGATGGGGCGTTCCACGAACATTGGTAAAGCTTAAATCTCGCGAGTAATCTCTGTCTTTATATGAAGTGAACACCTTTCTGTAGGTATTTCCGAGTCCAACACTTCTAACCAGATAGGGGCAATCATCAACAATTGTTATTATCTGGTTAGAACGCTTATATTATTTGATGTTACCTAGCAAAAGGTGAGCGCTCGTTAGTTACACCATATAACTCAATAGGTCTGTTTAATGCCTGCCCTCCATCACGCGAGATCGGTATCCATGGTATCTTACCGCTACCTTTTGATGGTTTAAGAGAGAATAAGTCGAAGGGTATGGTTAGGTAAAAACCTTTAGTAAAGCTTCCTTCTCCGTACTCTTCAGCGCTGACATTGGTGATTGAAGCATAGGCCCCTACAATAATTCCACTGTCAAAGCGTTTTGCAATATCAAATGTTACCCCTTTATCTTTAGCGAGGTATTGCCCTGCCTTTATGGTCACTAGTGTGTCTTTTAAGAATGTCGGTTGCCAGTAAATATTAGCGTGTCCGGTTAATACTTTGTAGTCAAAGAATTTAACTTCGTTTTCGTAAGAACGCTGTTTTACATAATTGATATCAAACCC
>JBLIEH010000161.1:0-5214 GCA_047632875.1 Psychromonas sp.
GGCAAGCTGTTAATGTAAATAAAACGGGTAAAACGAACAATATTGAACAATAGAATCTCATGAACAAACCCTTTAAGACAAGTGATTTAAGAGTGAACTATAACAAGCTGAAAGTAAAGTTAGATAATTTTTGAAATAAAAAAAAGCACTGCAGGCAGTGCTTTTTAGTTAGTCGATTTATCTTATGCTAAGGGAGCCTGATCCGCCCCCTCTTTTTCAACAACCTCTGGAATCATATGCTCACGCGAAATGCCTAATTTAATTGCCAGTGCACTGGCAACATAAATCGAGGAGTAAGTACCAACGATAACACCAATCAATAATGCAGTTGCAAAACCATGGATCAACGCACCACCAAAAATAAACAATGAAATCAACACAAAAATAGTAGTCCCCGAAGTAATTAAGGTCCGACTTAAAGTCTGTGTAAGCGATTTATCGACAATGTCATTCGAAGCTGCCGTTGTCAGTAAGCGGAAATTTTCACGTATTCGGTCAAATACAACGATAGTATCGTTGAGAGAGTAACCAACAACGGCCAATAAAGCAGCCAATACCGTTAAATCAACTTCAATTTTAAATAAAGAGAAAATGCCGAGTGTTATAATAATATCGTGCGCTAAAGCTAGTACAGAGCCAGACGCTAAGCGCCATTCAAAGCGAATACTGACATAAATTAAAATACAGATAAGCGCAATGATAATAGCTAAACCGCCGGAATTTGCTAATTCCGCCCCCACGTTAGGGCCGACAAACTCGATTCGGCGCATATCCACTTGTCCGAAATCAGCATTCTGCAATGACTCCAGCACCTGAGTTCCGATAACTTCCCCTTGAACGCCCTCGCGAGGTGCTAAGCGGATCATAACATCACGACTGGTGCCAAAATGCTGAACAATTGCATCGGAGAAATCACTCGATGCTAATACCTCCCGGACATCTTTTAATACCGCAGGTTGTTCAAAACCAACTTCAATAACAGTGCCGCCGGTAAAATCAAGACCCCAGTTTAACCAGTTAATACTTAACGCGGCTAATGAAGCGACAATTAATAACATTGAAAACCAGGATGCCGGTTTCGAATAATGCATAAAACGCAGCGTTTTTTTCGATTTAATTAACTCAAACATAATATTTCCTTGCGCTAGATTGATAGTTTCTTAATATCATTACGACCACCCCAGACAGCGTTTACAATAGCGCGCGTGCCGAAAATAGAAGTAAACATAGAAGTCGCAATACCAATCGCGAGCGTAACAGCGAAACCTTTAATTGGCCCGGTACCCACAGCAAACAAAATTAATGCTGTTATGAACGTGGTGATATTCGCATCCGCTATGGTAGAAAATGCATTAGAATAGCCTTCATGAATTGCTTTTTGAATTGATTTTCCAGCAGCCAATTCCTCTCTAATCCTTTCAAATATAAGCACATTTGCATCAACAGCCATACCAACGGTCAAGACGATACCGGCAATACCAGGTAGGGTTAATGTAGCCCCTGGAATCATAGACATAAAACCGATAATCATGACGATATTAAACAGCAGAGCAGTATTGGCGATAACACCGAATTTTCGATAATAAACAAACATAAACAATACAACGGCCAGCATGCCATAGACCATTGCCTTGATGCCGTTATCTATGTTTTGTTGCCCTAGACTTGGACCAATAGTACGTTCTTGTACAATTTGAATAGGCGCAATAAGCGCACCTGCACGCAGCAACAGTGCCAGGTTATGAGCTTCTGCGGCGTTATCAAGTCCGGTAATTCGAAAACTACGGCCAAGCTGCGCTTGAATAGTGGCTACATTGGCAACCTCTTCACGCTTTTCAATGACAGCCTTACCGTTGGGTTTTTTCTTACCTGTCGGTAAATACTCAATAAATAAGGTCGCCATCGGTTTACCAATATTATTTTTGGTAAAACGGGACATCATACTGCCACCTTGTGAATCAAGTGAAATACTCACTTGAGGACGGCCCATCTCATCGCTGCTAGATTGTGCGTCCACTATATGGTTGCCGGTTAAAATGATCTGTTTTTTAACCACCACTGGGCGACCATTTCTCTCTTTATACACGATTGATGAAGAAGGTAGACGTCCTGCTAAGGCATCATTAATATTTGTATCTGAATCTACTGCATGAAACTCAAGCGTGGCTGTTGCACCAAGGATCTCTTTCGCACGTGCCGTATCTTGAATACCAGGTAATTGAACAACAATTCTGTCCGTGCCTTGACGTTGAACCAATGGCTCTGCAACGCCAAGTTCATTAACCCTGTTACGCAAAATAGTCAAATTTTGCTGCAGGGCGTACTCTTTGCTGGACTGTAATTTCTGCTCTGTCATTTCAATTAAGAGAATATAACGATCATTGTCAACAGATTCAGAAAATTGGTAACCTGGATTATTAGGTTTTAAATAGTCAATGGCACTATCGAGAATAGATTGCTCGGTGAAAGTTATCAGTACGCCGGTTTCACTATTCGCTTTGGCAATACCACGAAATCTTATTTTTTCTATCCGTAACTCGTCACGTAAATCCTGCACCATTTGCTCTTGCGCTTTACTGACAGCCTCATCCATGTCCACTTCCATCAGGAAATAAACTCCGCCGCGTAAATCAAGCCCTAATTTTAATGGCCCGGCACCAATAGCTTCTAGCCATGCAGGCGTTGAAGGCGCTAAATTAAGCGCAGTAACAAAATCACCCTGTAATTTTTCAACAACGGTTTCACGCGCTAATAGTTGATCTTCACTGGTTTTTAAACGAATTAAAAGCTGACCATTTTCAAGCACAGCACTTTTAGGAATAATATTTGACTGTTTGAGAATATCTTGCACTTTGCCCAAGGTGGAAAGCTCAACTTTTGCACCGCGGGTTGCAGAAATTTGAATGGCAGGATCTTCGCCGTATAGATTCGGGGCGGCATAAAGTAGACTGATCAAGACTATAGATAAAAGCAGCAAATACTTCCACATAGGGTATTTATTTAACACTGTATTGTCCTTAAATGAAGCGCCTAATAGAATAATAACGAAGTAATCTTTTTCTATTACTTCGTTATGTCTATTAATAAAGCTTAATGTGTCTTAGATAGATTTAAGCGTGCCTTTTGGTAAAACAGCTGTCACGTAATCTCTTTTAATTGAGATTACATTATTTTCATTTAATTCAATTTGAAGATAATCGTTTTCAGTATTAACTTTAACAACACGGCCAATTAAACCGCCCTGGGTTAAGACTTCGTCACCTTTTCCGATGCTCTCCATTAGGCTTTTATGTGCTTTAGTACGCTTAGCCTGGGGACGGTAAATCATAAAATAAAATATCGCAGCAAAAACAACCATCATTAAAATAAAAGACATACTACTTTCAGGTTGACCTTCAGCTGCTGCATGTGCTTGAGAAATAAATAAACTCATTTTGTTACCCTTATAAATTAAAATTGAATATTATTGTTATTAAAATTGAATATTATTGTTGTAGATAAATTTGCTAAACGTCCAGCAGCGGTTTTTGTTTTCCGATGCGTTGATAAAACGTATCAACAAAGTCCTCTAATCTACCCTGTTCAATGGCTTCACGCAAACCTTTCATTAAACGTTGATAGTAACTTAAGTTATGGATAGTGTTTAGTCGTGCACCCAGTATTTCCCCACATTTATCAAGATGATATAGATATGCACGGGTATAATTTTTACAGGTGTAACAATCACACTCGGCATCTAAAGTAGTTGCATCTTCACGGTGTTTCGCGTTACGAATTTTAACCACACCATCGGTGGTGAATAAATGCCCATTACGCGCATTGCGGGTTGGCATAACACAATCAAACATATCAATTCCGCGGCGCACGCCTTCAACTAAATCTTCAGGTTTGCCAACCCCCATTAAATAACGAGGTTTATCTTCAGGGATTTTGGGCGCGATATATTCTAAAATACGGTGCATATCTTCTTTCGGCTCACCCACTGCAAGGCCACCAATAGCATAACCATCAAAACCTATCTTGGTTAATCCATCTAAAGATACATCTCGTAACTGCTCGAAACACCCCCCTTGAATAATACCAAATAAGGCATTTGGGTTTTGTTGCTCATTAAAGCGATCTCGACTGCGCTGCGCCCAGCGCAGGGAAAGCTGCATTGAAAGATCAGCTTCTTCTTCGGTCGCCGGATACGGAGTACATTCATCAAAGATCATCACAATGTCAGATCCTAAATCGTGCTGTATATCCATCGATACTTCGGGTGATAAAAACACTTCGCTACCATTAATAGGGCTACGAAAATAAACGCCCTCCTCTTTTATCTTACGCATTTTGCCTAAGCTAAAGACTTGGAAGCCACCTGAATCTGTTAAAATGGGTCCCTTCCAATTCATAAAACCATGCAAATCACCGTGTGCCTTGATGACTTTCTGACCGGGGCGTAACCACAAGTGAAAGGTATTTCCCAATAAAATTTCTGCGCCCGTAGCATCAACCTCTTCGGGCGTCATTCCTTTTACCGTACCGTAAGTACCAACAGGCATAAATGCCGGGGTTTCAACGCTGCCGCGATCAAAGGTCAAACGCCCCCGACGTGCACGTCCATCTGTATTAATTAATTTATATTCCATGATTTTCCTTATCAGATGAACAATCTGATTATATTTTTGTTTGCCTTATCCATAACAAAAGCACCTAACGCTCCCAAGATGGGATCATCAAGTGCTTTCAATTATATATAACGACGGATCGTTACCTATGTGTTTTTTTTAGTTAAAAACATTGCATCACCATAACTAAAAAAACGATATTTTTCCTGAATAGCCACTTTGTAGGCGTTGTCAATATGCTGTTTGCCCGAAAAAGCGGACACCAGCATCAGCAGTGTCGATTCTGACAAATGGAAATTAGTCACCAGTGCATCGATTATCTGAAATTGATAACCCGGATAAATGAAAATATTCGTTTCAGCAAAAAAGGGAGCAAGCTCATGACCATTTTTAATACTCGCTTGTGCAGCACTTTCAACGGAACGTACCGAGGTAGTACCAACGGCAATAACGCGTCCGCCTTTTGCTTTAGTGTTGTTTATTTTATCAATAACTTCTTGCGACACCTCAGCATATTCACTGTGCATTTGATGATCGAGTATATTATCGACTTTGACGGGTTGAAAGGTCCCCGCACCGACATGCAGGGTAACAAACGCAAAAT
>JBLIEH010000162.1:0-5208 GCA_047632875.1 Psychromonas sp.
AGTTCATTATCTTTAACTGAAGCTTGCGATATCCCTTCAGAAGAAGAGTGTAGTGAATCACCTGTACTTAAAAAGATAGAATCAATTTTAACCTTGACCGTTGATGATATTGAAAAATTTTTAATAGGTATTAAGGGCATAGGTAAAAAACAAACCGGGCTTATTATTCAAACGCTCGGTGTTGAAGGTATTTATAACGCCTTGCAAGGTGATGGCAGTCATTTTTATCAAGTGAAAAATTTAAAAGATAAAAAAGTTGCCCGCATCATGAAAGCTTGGCAAGTGTTTAAACAGAAGTTTAACTATTAGAGCTTAGAGAAACAATGAAAAAACAATATTTTTCGTATCAAGAAACGATTGATTTCCTTAACACGGCAGCCACTTTGTACCCTAATTTAATTAAGGTAGAAAGTATTGGTGAAACGTGGGAAAAGCGGCCCATTATGATGGCTACGATTAGTCTGGATGTTGCAAATGCGGACACTAAACCCGCTTTATTATATACCGGTACTATCCATGCGAGAGAATGGATAGGCATTGAATTAGCGAATAACTTCATTAAGTACATTATTGAAAATCACCAATTCAATCCTAAGCTGCAACAAGCGTTAACGCTTAATACGCTTTATATTGTTCCCTGTTTAAACCCCGATGGATTTGAGTTCTCTCGGACTCACTTTTCATTTTGGCGAAAAAATCGCCGTAATAATGGTGATGGCAGTTTCGGTGTAGATTTAAACCGTAACTTTGGCGTGCGCTTTAAAACCCGTGCCGATACCAGCTCAAATACTTACAGTGGCCCATCTGGCTTTTCAGAGCCGGAAACCTGTGCAATTCGTGATTTTGTGGAAAACCATAAAAATATCACCACCGCACTTGATTACCATTCGCAGGGTAATGTTTTCTTCCCGGCTCATAAATTTAATCATGAAGCTGAAATAGATACGACAGATCTCAATACTCTGTGCGCCAATATGGCATTTGAAATAGAAAAAGTGACCGGTAGAAAATACGGGATTCATCGCGGAAAACCACCCACAAATTTAATTAATGGTAGCGGTCGAGAGTATTATTATAATCTAGGTATACTGTCTGCCGTTGTAGAAGTGGGCACAAAAAATATTCCTGACTATATGGAAAACATGTCGGAAAGTGTTAATGAAAATATACCCGCATTGGTGCATGCGTTAGGCGCAGCAATCAGCTACTCTGATTTAGCACCCAAACGTGTAGAAAACTTTAACATTAAAGAATTGACTGAAAACAGTGTGACATTTGAATGGGAATATCAAAATAGCGATAATATCTATTTTGAAATATACCGTAGTGTGCGTCATAAAAGTCCGTGTAGCGACGATAATCTTGTGGGCATTACTAAATCGTTGTTTTTTACCGACGTGCAATTAAAAAGTGGTCGCCACTACTTTTATAAAATTCGTCCGGTTGAGCAAAACACCAAAATCAAAGGCCCTTATGCGCCAGAAATAACGCTAAAAACCTTATTGGCACATGATCAATACAGTAAAACCTTATTTCCTGCCAGCCAGGATATCGGTTATGTTGGCCAATACACAGAAGAAAAAAACCATGATCACTTTGGCTTAAATTCTTTATTTATTGGGGTGAATAAGTCTCGTGGCATTTGTTACGGTGTTATCGCCATTTCACTTGAAAAATTACCTGATGATGCCACTATCAAAGAAGCCATTTTTTCACTTTATCCGATGAATAGGGTGAGTGCGAAAATTGAAGGCTATGGTGAATGGGGTATTTCATTTTTAGATGCGAGCTCTGTCTCTGATATTCGTGACTATAACGATATTGCCAATGCTACAGTGATTCATTCAGGACAAACGATTGAATCCGATCGCGTGACTCAAGGTGTCTGGAGTGCCTGGCATTTAAATGGTAAAGAGCGCGATATTCTGCAAGAGCAATTAAAAACCGGGACCGTGCTTATTCGTATTGATGGTCCGACGTTATTACCTAAAGGTAATGATTCTCAGATAATGCAGTTTGACATCGGTTATGGTCGCTTTGGCTCCGGTATTCATTATCGTCCTAATTTAGAGATCAATTATAGCCGTCAACCTAAAACCGTCGAAGTATATCCTACGGCTGTAAACACTATATCTGAAAATGGGGTTATTTCGGGTAGTTTGCAATCGGGTTATGATGGAAATGGCCATAAAATATACGGCCAGTTAGCATTTGGCTTGCATTCTATGCCTGATCCAGAAAAAACCGTGATCACCAATGCCTATTTAGAGCTTGAAAATACCAACGCCCTTGGCGATAGAAAAGATATTCGTTTTACTGTCGAGCTTGCTGAATTTGAAGACATTAATTTTGAAAGTATAAAGCTGCGTGACAGTATTCAGTATATTGGATATGAAGTGGGTTACGAGCAATTACGCTATAAAACCCAACATATTTTCGATTTTGATACTTTCAGTCGAGCTGAGCTAGAAAGGTTTCATTTAGATAATAAGCAAGCCTATTTCATTATTCGTGCAACTGCCGCATTGAAAAATGGACAGGGTGAATTGATTAACTGGCTTAATGACCCCATCCATGACAAACAGGCTAAATTAGTCATTCAATATATCGAACGCGCTAAAGTTGCCTTACAAGCGCCAAGCGATATAAAGACATCAATAGAAAATGGTAAAACTAAAATTACCTGGGAAAATCCTAAAAACAAAGATTTTTTAGGCTCTTTTGTGGTCAGAAACTGTTTTCATCCACCGCGTACGCCTTTTGATGGTGTTAAAATTTATGCGGGTCAAGATAACTATACCTATGATAGTTTTGGTAACCCCAATATACCGAAATATTATTCTATTTTCTCATATGATGACGTGCCTAATTATTCAATTCCAGCTTGTATTCACTTCAGTGTTAAAGAAACTATTCCGGTGATTGAAATTGATCCCGAGGAGGTTGAAGTGCAAGGAGATGAAAATATGCAGAGCTCGGCTGATTATAATTAAATAGTTTATAAGCCTGCGAATATGCTCTATACAAAGGTTTGCTAATGAAGCAGGTAAGGCAGTCTACAATAATGTAGGCTGCCCTAAATACTACGCTAAATCTAAAATTTCAAGCACTTCATTTTAAGATGGACTTGGCTACTTATCTAGGGTCTGTTGGCCTTTCGTGTGCATTTTTGCATCAATCTGTGCGTGCTTTATACAAGGCAGAGCTTGCGCGGTGTAGTTATTCTACATAAGCAGGCGAAAACGCATACGAGCGTGCGCACAAATGCTGCCCTTCGGGTTCACCTAAAAGCGTCCTGCGCTGCGTTAATCAAAGTTTATATAGAATAACTATGCTTCACTCCTCATGCCTTGCTCAGAACACTTTTAGATTGAACAAAATTTGTACTCGAATGGTCAACAGACCCTGGGATGTCAACTGATTGGTGTTATTAAGCTTAAAGGGATTAGTATCATGAAAAGGATAAAATGGCAGTAAAATGTGATTGAATCAGACAATAAAAGGGCGCGATGGCCCTTAACTGAATTATCTGCTTTTGATTAACGACGTTTATATTGGCTTTTTCTCGATTTTTTCTTTTCTATTTTATTTTCTGCCTGTTCAGCCATAAGCTCCGCCACTTCCACTTTTTCTACCTTTGCCATTTCCGGCGTTTCAATACTTAAAGGACCCAGTGCGCCGGATCTTAATTCATTGAGTAAAATGGTGGAAACTTTATAGATATCAAAATGACCTCCGGCGCGTAAGCAGCCTCGACGTAATGCAATGGCTTCCATTAATTCATGATCACTCTCGGGTAATGTCTCAAATTCGTAACGTTCTTTTAAACGTTCGGGATAATTCGCCAGCAGGTACTCAGCAGCATAATAAGCGATATCTTCATATTCAATGGCGGTATCTTTAATTGCTCCGGTAACAGCCAAACGGTATCCTGAATTTGCATTTTCAATTTTAGGCCATAAAAATCCGGGTGTATCGGAGAGCATGATTCCACTGGGTAAACGGATACGCTGCTGTTGTTTGGTAACGGCGGGTTCGTTGCCTGTTTTGGCGATGATCCGATCTGCTAATATATTGATAATGGTTGATTTTCCAACATTTGGAATGCCCATGATCATGGCTCGGATTTGTTTATCCTTACCCAATTTATTGGGTAACATCTGTTCGCACAGTTTGGTTATTTGATGTACTTGCTCAGGTTTGCTGGTAGTAATAGCGAGTGCTTTTATACCCTGCTCTTGCTCTAAATAAGTGATCCACTGTGCTGTAATAACAGGATCTGCCAAGTCAGATTTGTTAAGTACTTTGATACAGGGGGTTTTTTCACGGATATTAGCAATGAGTGGGTTTTCGCTACTGTAAGGAATTCTTGCATCAACGACTTCAATAATAATATCAACCTGGGGTAATACCTCTTTGATTTGCTTGTGTGCCTTGTGCATGTGCCCTGGAAACCATTGGATATTAGCTTTACTCATTTGATTTTAAACTCTTTTGTTTTTTATAGTATCCAATGGGGTCGTTCTTGGGGAACTAAATGTAATAATGGAAAAAATGGACAGTCAAACTGCTTGAAAGAAAGTTTAACTTATTGAAGGTTAACCATCAAATATCATTGCTAGTGACACACTATTATATTCGTGGATAATTAATCTTTATTGCTCTGTCCGGCCGCTTCTTCGGTTTCTCAGCCATTCGACGTATAGAATGGCTGCTGTGACTTGTCAGGCTGAATGTAGTTATACCCAAACGGCTTGAAGATGCTGAATCTGCATGCAGTTTGGATTTGGATCATAGTTAATCTGCAGGTTATTGCAGTGATTGTAAAACCAGCCCGTTTAAAAAGATAATCTAGGCGGTTGCTTACTCATTCGCTTTTTTCTCATGAATCTCTTCTGCATCCTCTGATTTAGTTATTTCCTGCTCAGCTTCTTTTGCTATCAGTGGTTCTTCCGTTGATTCCTGCTCAGCTTCTTTTGCTATCATTGGCTCTTCCGTTGATTCCTGCTCAGCTTCTTTTGCTGCCGGTGGTTCTTCCGTTGATTCCTGTTCAGCTTCTTTTGCTGCCAGTGGTTCTTCCTTTGATTCTTGCTCAGATTCTTTTTCTGCCAGTGGTTCTTCCGTTGATTCCCGCTCAGCTTTTCTTGCTGCCAGTAGTTCTTCTGCTGTTTCCTGCGCGAACTCTTCATCTGACAGGGGATCTTCCTG
>JBLIEH010000163.1:0-5184 GCA_047632875.1 Psychromonas sp.
CTAACGCTGTAAATGAGCCGTATCAAGAGTTTGTAACAAGAAGTGATATGGGATGTGGTTCAACTATCGGTCCATTAACTGCGACAAGACTTGGGATTGATACACTTGATGTTGGGCTTCCTACTTTAGCAATGCACTCGATACGTGAGCTTTGTGGTAGTGATGATGCATACTCTTTGTATAAAATAATTTTAGGATTTAGCAAATAGTATTGACTCTAATATCAGAGGAGCTCAACCTTTTAATAGCCCAAATCGACAAGGTTGAGTATAGGTATAATTAATATCCTTTTTCGTAATATCTAAAATATGCTTACCGCATTTTTACCTTCGTTTTCATCGCTATGAGGTGACATTAAACGCCTATTACTCAACTCTTTTACAAAATCACAGGTAAAAATCGCGCCGTTGTCTGAACCAGCCTTTTTTGTTTATCAACACAAAAAAGGCTGCATACCTTATATTCTTTAAGTCATAAACAATTGCGGACATTCACTAATAAACGAATTAGGCTAAACGAATCAGGCCACCCATTTTTCCAACCGAATAAAACAAAAAATCGGATTAATATTTAGTCAATTAGATGGATCCAGTTACTGCCCCTGCAGTTACTGATCCGTTAATTAACCGGGTTATTTACTGCCCAATTTCCAGTTAAATCCCCATCCGAAGCCTTCGTCGCAGTCTTCGTGCCCCAAAAACAATCGATTTAATTGCTCTACATTAACAAAACCATTATTGACGGATATTGCCGCAACCGCACAAAAACTTTTATTTTTATCCTGCTCGGTCAATTTAGTTTCAATAGGCGGCATTTCAGGAACATGCAAAGTAACTTTTGCACCTATTTTATGCCAATTAGTAACGCCTTTATAAATAAAAGCAAAAATAATAATTTGTTTTACATCTTGGAGTTTATTGCCATCAATATGCAACCATGTGCCCTCTTGGCTTGCACCTGTCGGATCATCAGCTAACAATTCAATATAGGGGGAACATTCAAAACTATTCCCTAAAGCCTGTATGATTTGACGATGACCATTATTTAATTCAATAAATGCCCCTAAATCTAAGTCAATTTTAGAAGCGAAGAAACCACCCGCTTTTTTATTCCAATTTAAATTTACTTTGATTAAACCTAAATCACCCGCGCGTTTGCTTAAATCAACTTTGGGCGCTGATTTAGTCAGGCTGATTTTACTAAGATTAACAGGTGGCACAATTGGCTTAGGAACCGGCGTTTCATCAGCAGCAGCAATATCAGTATCAGCAGCAATATCAACGCCATATAATTCAGCTAAAGGCTGCAATCCGCCATTAAACCCCTGCCCTACACAACGTACTTTCCATGCATTATTATGTTTGTAAATCTCTAAAAGAATGAGTGCTCTTTCGGAACGAGCTTGTGTTTCTAACAAACATTCAAAATCAGTTCCTTTTAATCTAATATCATCCTGCTCTCCAAAAACACCCTGATCTAATGTTGCCGTTATCGCAAACTTTTTAATATGACTTGGGACAGCATTGAGATCAAATTCAATTGAGCTATCGCTTATTTTGACCGACCCACAGGCTGAATTAGGTGCACCGTAAAAAACCATTCCTTCATCACCATTTACTTTCCCATTTGTATTTAAGCAAAAAACAGACACATCTGCTTTTCTGGATAAGCTGTGCTTTAAAGTGAATTGAAGTGTAGATAAGGCACTATTCGCACCAATTATTAACATTTCCATTGTTATTTGTACCCTAAAAGTTAATCTTAAATTTTAAAAAAGCAATAGGAAAACCTAGAGCACTTTCGGAAAAAAAGTTAAACAGGCCTACTAATGTTATTAAGAAAACAATTGCAGACATCCATTAATTTCAATGGTTATAATTTAATATAAAGACGCATAAATATCAGCCCTAATAGGCAAAATGTAAGTGATTTATTAAGATAATCAGTAAAATCTCATTGAAAAAAACGTTAAATGGTTAGATTGGCTGGATTTAACTCGTGTTGAAGTACCCCAACGAGCAGAGATGCATAATCTGTCATATAGTATTTTAAATCAGAGGATTAATGAAAAATCGATGCAGTACATTTTTCTTGGCAATCCAACATTTACCCGTATGTTCAGCTTAGGAGGCTAATTCTTCTAACGATCCCACCGCCCCATGATAATTTTTACCAAAACGACTCGCTAACTCACCCCCGCTTTCATCATCAATCCCTAATGCATGAAGTCATTGAGGTTGAGCACCGAATACCACACCACTTATCCTTGCCGCATAAAAAAGCACGACGTACACAACAGAAAATACAATGACAAATTTTTAGGGAATCAATTTGAACAGCTTCAGCTGGCTTCGAAGAAGTGAATAACAGGGATGTTATTCATATAGTCAGCAGGGAAACCAGTAAATCAGTAAGAGAACACAAAGAAAAAGTTCGCCATTTCTTAGGTCAACAAAGCCAGAGAGAAGATCTTGCGACCGCTATTTTTTTGCTGCATGAAGGTGTATCAAGTGCATGGCCTGTACTGGGGAAAAACGCAATAACCTCAGCCCAAAAGGCACTATTAATACTTTTAAAGGAAGATAAATAATGTTCACTATTCCAAAGACCATGAAAGGTATCCAGCTTATAGGCCATGGTGGCCCGGAAATGCTTCAATACCGTGATGATATTCCAGTACCAACACCCACTGCAAATGAAGTCCTAATCCGCGTTTCTGCCGCCGCAGTTAACAATACCGATATTAATACCAGAATAGCCTGATACTCGAAAAGCGATAGCAGCAGTTCTGATGCAAGCTGGTCTGGTAATCCCTTGGTTTTCCCTCGTATTCAAGGCGCAGATGTCTGTGGCATTATAGTCGCCGTAGGCAATAACATCAGTAGAGAACGCCTTGGGGAACGAATTCTGATCGAACCTTGTCTTATGAAGCCAATGGTCAGCAACTTAGCTTATCTGGCTACTATGGAGCCGAATGTGATGGTGGATTTGCACAATACACTGTGGTCGCTGCCAAGCATGCCTATGCTGTCAATAGCGCCCTCTCGGATATCGAATTGGCTTCATTTCCCTGCTCTTATTCAACCGCTGAGAATATGCTTACCCGAGCGAACGTCACGTCACGTGACAGAGTGCTGATATCGGGTGCCTGGCGGTGTTGGCTCTGCAGCTGTTCAACTTGCCAAAGCGCGCGGGGCCTATGTTATCGCTATTACCAGTCCAAGTAAAAATCAACAACTGCTGGATTTGGGCGCAGATCAAGTCATCTCACGAGATGCTGATTTAATCGAAACGCTAGGTGAAAACTCTATTGATGTCGTTATCGATTTAGTCGCAGGAAAGCAGTGGCCTGAGTTTTTAGAATTGTTAAAACCAAGAAGCCGATATGCGGTATCAGGTGCGATCGGCGGCGCTTTGGTTGAGCTGGATATCAGAACACTTTATCTAAAAGATTTAAGCTTTTTCGGCTGCACAGTGCTTGATCCTGAAGTATTCCAAAACCTAGTTAACTGCATCGAGCAATCTAAAATCAAGCCCATCGTTGCACAAACTTTCCCACTGGAAGAGATAAATACGGCTCAAGACGTTTTCTTGAAAAAGAAACACGTGGGCAAAATTGTATTGAACGTATTCGAAGAATAATAACAAGTTAACCAAAAAAGAGTGAATGCATAAAGGGCGTTGAATGAACTTTAAATTCAAGACCCTTTTTTACTCCGGTATTTAATCTAAGCAAAGATTTGACGCTCGCGTTTTCCCGAAGGAGCGTTAAACCCTTTCTATTTTTATAATTAGATTTTATAGGTTATTGGATTAACGCAGCAAACATCAACGCATAGAATTAGTTATATTTTTGCGGTTTTTTGTTTTGCATCAAACGATCAAAAAGCAGGAGCCCCATACACTTTACTTTTTACAATCATATCATTAAAGAAATATTACCCACCCCCAGTTAAATACAAATTACGGAATCTCATTAAATAAGAGTTTCATCACAACTCCAGACACCTAATTTTTATTTCGAGCCTACGCACGAAGGTGCCGATGACTCTGACAATGGTAAGGTGGTTACACTAACTGCGTTCTTACCTTGGTGTTTAGAAGTATAAAGGGCTTGGTCAGCATAAGATAATAATTGGCTCGGCAGATCCTTAACTTTCAGGTGTTCAGGTCCTGCGCCTGCCATTCCGAAAGAGCATGATGCATTAAATTTATGAGAACCAATCCCAAACGATGTTTTTAAGATACTATTTCGGATGCCGTCAACAATTCTAAATGCATCACTGTCCACCTGCACGTCAGTCAAAAGCAGAACAAACTCATCTCCTCCTAAACGGGCAAAACAATCAGAGGGACGAATCGCATCTTTTGCAATACTTGAAATGCCCTTTAACAATTGGTCTCCATTCGCATGGCCATAGCTATCATTGACGGATTTAAAATCGTCTATATCAAATATACAAACGTATAATCCAATGAAACCTCTTTGCTGCATAGTTTTGATCGTTTCTCTCAAACGGATCTCAAAATAACTACGAGAGAAAGCTTGTGTTAGATGATCGTACATAAGGCGGTTACTCAATAGACGTCTATCTTCATAGAGGTTATCGATATGAAGAACAAGGATCCAAGCAATGCAACAAGTAACCAAAAAAGATCCCATCCACGTCAAGGGAGGCAGATCAATCACTTGTATTCCTGTTAGTGCATCTCCTAGACCCGTTATCATCCAAATGATAGCAGCACCCAATAATAGCTTGACCATGGTTAATGAATGATTGTCTTGGTTTTTACGTTGACGTAAATAGATTCGAACAAGGATCATCAGGCTATATACGGACAAAAGTAATACCCATCCTCCCCAAAGTTTAAATAATGGACCAAAAGACAACCCTGTATAATAATGCGAAGTAGCATAAAATTCTTTGGCCAGAAAATATTGATTAGGTACCAGACACAATAGTGAGAAAAAAATGCATATGGCGTAACACCCTTTGAGTAACACTGCTCCTTTATAGCCAAAGAAAGAGACATAGAAATGCAAGCTCAAAACGATGGTAAACATTGCACAGATGATAGTCACCCGATTAGAGATATTGAGATAGTTCAGATTTTCGCCTGAATTTATTAATACCGCAAAAGCGCCCTGGAAAATGCCACTCACCAGAGCCGATAAGGAAAAAA
>JBLIEH010000164.1:0-5132 GCA_047632875.1 Psychromonas sp.
TTGCATACGGCTCTCCTGTGAAAAATGTTGCCGGATTAATTTTGCGTGCAGCTAAAGAACAATCGGCAATATTAACAAATCCTCCGCCCGTGGTTACTTTTGAAGATTTTGCTGACAGCTCCTTGGTCTTTGAGGTTAACTTCTGGATAAATGCCCAAGTGGATGGCAGTTTACGAATAACCAGAAGTGATGTGCGTTTTCGCATTGCAGAGTTGTTTGCAGAAAATAATATTGTTGTTTCTTTTCCGCAACGGGATTTGCATATAGACGGCAGTTTAACGCTACTTAAAAACCCATTAAAAGTATGATGAACTATAATAAATAGCAAGCATATGCCTCTGTGCTATTTGACTGCCGTGATCATAAATTACAAGGTTTTATAAAAACAGATAATATGACGATTTTTTTATCAAATAACCCTATTTTTTGTTAATTAAAAATTTTGTAAGCAGTTGGACAAACGGGATCAGGATATTAATTTCCTCAATCTCTTATCTAAGCAACTGTCTAAACAAAGTTTTTTATCAAACACCGCAAAATATTGATTTTGCTATTGAGATGTTTTCACCTAAACTCGCGGAAATTTAAAGCGGGCGGGCTGCCCTCATAAATACAAAATTAACTGATTTAAGTTGAAGCTGATTTAAAAGGAAAGATTATGAAAATTGTCATTTTATCAAGAAATAAAAATCTGTACTCAACAAAAAGATTGAAAGAGGAAGGCGAAGCACGGGGTCATCAGGTTGATATTATTGATACACTTCATTGCTACATGGATATAACCAGTAATCGCCCGACCGTTCGCTATAAGGGGGAAGAATTACCTGTCTATGATGCGCTTATTCCCCGGATCGGCGCTTCTGTTACTTTTTACGGGACAGCCGTTGCCCGCCAGTTTGAGGTAATGGGGACTTTTAATATCAATGAGTCCGTTGCGATCAGCCGCTCAAGAGATAAATTACGTTCAATGCAATTGTTATCACGTAAAGGCATTGGTATGCCAAGAACCGGCTTTGCCAGTAAACCTGATAATATTAAAGACTTGATTAAAAATGTCGGCGGCGCGCCTGTTGTAATCAAATTGCTGGAAGGTACGCAGGGGATTGGCGTGGTATTGGCTGAAACCTCTAAAACAGCCGAAAGTATTATCGAAGCTTTTATGGGGATTAAAGCAAATATCCTGGTGCAAGAGTTTATCAAAGAGGCCGGTGGTGCGGATATTCGCTGTTTGGTGATTGGTGGTAAAGTCGTTGCTGCAATGAAAAGGCAGGGTGCCGAAGGCGAATTTCGTTCTAACCTGCACCGTGGTGGTTCTGCCGTGGTGGTTAAATTAACAAAAATAGAGCGTGAAACAGCTATTAATGCTGCGAAAATAATGGGCTTAAATTTTTGTGGTGTGGACCTGCTACGTTCAGAAAGTGGGCCAAAGGTGATGGAAGTGAACTCTTCTCCCGGTTTACAGGGTATTGAGACTGCTACCGGAAAAAATGTCGCGGGTATGGTTATCGAATTTCTAGAAAAAAACAAAAAATCTGACAATGCGAATAAAACCCGTGGACGTGGCTGATTAAGGATTAATCATGGTGGCACTACGCATTGGAAATTTTGATATTTTGCCTGGCACAGATCAAAAAATAGATCTCCCCGTCGCAAAGTTATACACAGATACGGACGTTTCCTTGCCCGTCCATATAATACGGGCTAAAAAACCCGGACCAACCATCTTTATAAGCGCAGCTGTTCATGGTGATGAACTTAATGGTATTGAAATCATTAGACGGTTAATCAAGTTGAAAAGTTTTAAGTTGGCCAGTGGGACTTTGATTGCCGTGCCTATGGTGAATGTTTACGGTGTGGTCAACCTAAGCCGTTATATGCCGGATCGTCGTGATTTAAACCGTAGTTTTCCAGGATCGCCGAAAGGCTCTTTGGCTGGGCGAGTCGCGCATATATTCCTTACCCAGATCGTTAAGCATTGTGATTACGGGATAGATTTACATACGGGGGCAATTCACCGCTCTAATTTGCCACAAATCAGAGCAGATTTATCTGATCCTGAAACCAAAGAGCTCGCACTTATCTTTAATGCGCCCGTTGTCCTAAATTCAAATCTGGTCGATGGATCCTTAAGAGAAGCCGCGGTCAAAAATAATACTAAAGTATTACTTTATGAAGCGGGTGAAGCATTACGATTTGATGAATTTTCAATTAGATTAGGCATTAAAGGCATTTTAAATGTATTAGCGCATTTAAACATGGTCAAAAAACAACCTTCAAAACGTAATAAAACCAGCCCCTTTATTGCCAACAGCAGCAGTTGGTTACGCGCTAATGCAAGTGGCATAGTAAATCACGAACGTCATTTAGGTGACCGAGTTAAAAAAGGTGATCTTTTAGCTGAAATTGGTTCGCCTTATGGCGAGATAATTAATGTTGTGGAAGCGAGTCGTGCGGGCATTATTATAGGAAAACAAAATATTCCCTTAGTGCAGGAGGGGGAGGCGATGTATCACATTGCTTACTTCTCTGAGGATGATGCTTTAATAGCAGGACAAATTGAAAATGTACAGGGGCAGCTAGAGGCCTACGGGCAAACAGTATTTTAAAGTGTGAAAATGAGCGATCTTATGACAGAAAATAATAGAATAATTATTGGCCGACTTGAATCTATTTCGCTGCCTGATTTAGCGATTGATGACTTACCGGTTAGAATCGATACCGGTGCTCAAACTTCATCATTACATGTTGATAATATTAAGAAGTTTTATAAAAATGGAAAACCCTGGGTAAAATTTGATATACACCCCGATATTCATAATGTTGACAGTATTGTTCCCTGTAGTGCGTTGATCTATGATATCCGAAGAATCAAATCTTCAAATGGCAGCACAGAGCAGCGTTATGTTATTCAAACACCTATGATCCTTGGAAGTAACAACTGGCCAATTGAAATAACATTAACAGATCGTTCCGATATGAGTTATTTAATGCTGCTGGGAAGGGAAGCGATGAAAAAACGAATATTGGTTGATCCGTCGAGTGTTTTTTTAGCCTCTAGCAATACAAAAAATAGCTTAAAATAAGGCAGTAGATCTTTGCTATCGAAATAAACATCAGGGCAATGGTGGAGTCTGTATAAAGGTTAACCTTAAAAATAGGTTAACCTTTTTTATGTTATTTTTAAGCGTTTTCTAATGCGATAAAATCTGATCTAAAAAGAGTTTTAAACGCTCCGATTGCGGATTGTCAAAGAACTCATGGGGTTCATTTTCTTCAATAATTTGTCCCGCATCCATAAAGATAACCCGGTCCGCTACTTTTTTAGCAAAGCCCATTTCATGGGTCACACAAATCATGGTGATCCCTTCATCGGCCAGTTCAACCATCACATCCAGTACTTCCGATACCATCTCGGGATCAAGTGCGGAAGTGGGTTCGTCAAAGAGCATAATTTCAGGGTTGATACATAAACAGCGGGCAATCGCCACCCGCTGTTGCTGACCCCCTGAAAGCTGATTCGGGTATTTATGTGCCTGATCGGCAATTTTAACGCGCTCAAGGTAATACATGGCGGTTTTAAGTGCTTCAGCGCGTGGTTTGTTATGTACCCAAATCGGGGCTAATACCAAGTTTTCCAGTACTGAAAGATGCGGGAAAAGATTAAAATGCTGAAATACCATGCCCACTTGGGCACGGATTTCACGCACAACTTTCACATCATCAATTAGCTCTGTGCCATCAATATGGATTTGGCCCTGTTGAAATTTTTCAAGGTGGTTTAAGCAGCGTATAGTGGTTGACTTACCGGATCCTGACGGACCGCAAATAACGACTTTTTCGCCTTTTTTTATATTTAAATTGATATCTTTAAGCACATGGAAATCACCATACCACTTATTAACATTTTTCATTGTGATCATAACTTCTTGTTCGGACATGATATTTCCCTTAATGCTCAGTATGATATTTGCGTTCGACTGATTTTGAGTATTGCGACATGGAGAAGCAGCATACCCAGTAGATCATAGTGACAAACACATAACCTTCGATTTCATAACCTAACCAGAGGGCATCACTGGTGGTCAGCGTCACCATGGCTAACACATCAAATAACCCGATGATTAAGACCAGTGTTGTATCTTTAAACAGTGAGATAAATGATCCCACTAAATTGGGGATAGATATTTTTAATGCCTGCGGCAGAATGATTAAAATCATGCCTTGCCAGTAACTCAGGCCCAATGACTCCCCAGCTTCATATTGCCCTTTCGGAATAGCCTGTAGACCACCCCGGATTACCTCGGCAATATAAGCGGACTGAAATAGCGTGATCCCTATTAATGCCCGTAATAATTTATCAAAATCAATCCCGTCACTAAAAAACAGCGGTAAAACGACTGAGGCCATAAACAAAATGGTAATCAGCGGAACACCGCGTATAAACTCAATAAAGCCGACACATAATGTTTTTAAGATAGGCATATCCGATTGGCGTCCTAAGGCCAGCACGATCCCAATCGGAAATGAGGCAATAATCCCCACGGCTGCCACTAGTATGGTCAGCATTAAACCGCCCCATTTTTCAGTGGGTACAGCTTCAAGACCAAACCAACCGCCACTGATTAGGACAAAACAGATAATCGGATAGATTAATATTAGCCCGATTTTAACTTTAAGATTAGGGATGAATTTCATCGATAATAAAAAGACAATCGAAAGTAAGGCCACTAAATTGGGACGCCAGTGCTGTGCTTCCGGGTAAAAGCCATACATAAACTGGTCAAATTTTTCGATGATAAAAATCCAGCGTGCACCACCGTTAACAATTTCCTCTTGTGTACCACTCCAGGTTGCATCGAATATCATCCAGTTAAGCAGGGGGGGGAGCATGGTATAAAGAATGTAAATACCAAGCAGGGTTAAGACACTATTTTTAATATCAGAAAATAAATTTTCGCGTAACCAGAACAGAGCACCTTTACTGGTTGAGGGTGCTGCTTTAGCATCTTTAAACGTATAAACAGCCATATTATCTTCCTTTTATTTCCATTTTTGCATTGACCCAATTGAGCAGCAGAGAGATAACAATACTGAAGGTGAGGTAGACCGCCATGGTCATCATAATGATCTCA
>JBLIEH010000165.1:0-5081 GCA_047632875.1 Psychromonas sp.
GCATCGACGCGCAGGATGCTATCATGATGATAAATAAGCAAGATGCTATTGTTGTTGATGTCCGCTCTGTTGAAGACTATAAAAAAGGTCACATTGTAAACGCAAAAAACATACCTGTGTCACAAATTGACAAAGGAAATTTTGCAGATATTGAAAAGCATAAAGAGTCCCTCATCATAGTCGTCTGTGCTTCTGGTGACCGCTCATCGGGTGCCGCAAGTAAATTGACAAAAGCTGGTTTTACACAAGTAAACAATTTACTTTCCGGCATGAATGGCTGGGCTAGCACTAACTTACCCACAACGAAGAAGTAAATTATGGCAACGATAATTATTTATACAACATCCTGGTGTCCGTTCTGTACCCGTGCTAAAAAATTGTTGGATCAGAAAAACGCCACTTACACAGAGATTGATGTTTCGTCTTCCGATGCGCGTGCCAAAATGGTTGCGCTAACGGGAGGAAGTACGGTTCCTCAACTTGTCATCAATGATCAGCCTACGGGCGGGTGTGATGAACTTTATGCATTAGAGCGTAGTGGTAAACTCGATAAATTATTGAGCAGATAATATAACCGCAAAGCATCAAACTGCGGGCAGTTAATGTTCAAATAATGAACATTAGAATAAGATAAATTTAAGGGATTATAATGGCAGAACAACAAGCTAAAGCAGAACAAGTCGAATTCAATATCCAACGTGTTTACATAAAAGATATTTCTTTTGAATGTCCAACTTCACCGACTATTTTTAAAAAAGAGTGGGCACCTGAGGTATCAATGGACATTGATACAAAAAGCCAAAAATTAGAAGATAATGTCTTTGAGGTGGTTTTGACATTAACAACTACTGCAAAGGTGGGTGAAGATGTTGCGTTTTTATGTGAAGTTCAACAAGCAGGTATTTTCTCCGTTGGCAATTTAGAAGGCGAGCAAATGGCCCATTGTTTGAATGCATTTTGCCCGAATATTTTATTTCCTTATGCACGTGAAACAGTGTCAAGCCTTGTTACCCGCGGAACTTTCCCGCAGTTAAACCTCGCACCGGTAAACTTTGATGCGTTATTTCAACAGGCTGTATTAAGTAAAAAAGCAGAAGAAGCTAAATTAGACTCTTAATCAATTCCTGAGCTGTTAACCATGCTTTCGGTACTGATACCTACTTAACTTTAAGTGAAGTAGGTATCTCAACTGGCTGTATTACGTAAACCAGCAATAGAAACTAAATTAAATTCTTCATCACTTCCTGAGCAGTAAATTCTTAATCATTTCCTGAACAGTTAACCATACTTTCGGTGATGATAACGGCTTAACTTTAAATGGAATAGGTATTTGAATGGCAGATAATATCGCCATTACAGTATTAGGAGCGGGATCATATGGCTCCGCCCTTGCTGTATCTTTGGCTCGAAACGGGCACCCCACCTTACTTTGGGGGCATCAAGAAGCACATATCAAACGATTACAATCTGATCGCGAAAACAAAGCGTTTTTGCCAAATGTCAGATTTCCTGAATTATTAACTCCTGAAGCTAATTTAGCTGTTTGTTTAGCCGCCACTCGCAATATTCTGTTGGTGGTCCCAAGCCATGTGTTTGCACTTGTTTTACAACAAATAAAACCCTTTCTTACCCCGCAGCACAGAATTGCCTGGGCAACAAAAGGCTTAGAAGCCAAAACGGGGCGTTTATTGCAAGAAGTGGCCACAGATGTGTTAGGGGATCATTATCCTTTAGCGGTCATCTCCGGTCCGACTTTTGCGATGGAAGTGGCTAAAGGCTTACCGACCGCGGTTGCTGTGGCTGGATCTGAAAGCAAGTTTACCCAAGATATCGCCGATCTCTTTCACAATAACCGTAATTTCAGAACCTATATTTCAGATGATTTCACTGCAGTACAGCTAGGTGGTGCGGTTAAAAATGTGATTGCCATCGGGGCAGGTCTCGCCGATGGTTTAGGTTTTGGCGCAAATGCCCGTACTGCATTGATTACACGGGGGTTAGCTGAATTAACGCGTTTAGGTGTAGCACTAGGGGCTAAAGAATCCTCCTTTATGGGTATGGCAGGTCTGGGAGATCTGGTCTTAACCTGTACCGATAATCAATCTCGTAATCGCCGTTTTGGACTTGCTCTGGGGGAAGGAAAAGGGATAAATGAAGCGCAAATTGAGATAGGTCAAGTAGTAGAAGGCTATCGAAATACTGAAGAAGTGTATAACTTGTCGCATCGGGTTGGCATTGAAATGCCCATTTGTGAACAAATTTATTACGTCTTATATCAAGGTAAAGAAGTGAAGCAGGCCGCGATGGACTTGTTATCCCGTAGTCCGAAGGATGAGCGTTGATTCTTTTTTAATAGCCGTTAAGATTTTTTATTTTATGCATTAAAAAAGGCTTCTTATTCGAAGCCTTTTTTATTTAGCACGTAAAATTACGACTCTTGTAAAATATTCAGCATACGACGAAGTGGTTCCGCGGCGCCCCATAATAATTGGTCACCAACGGTAAACGCAGTAACGTATTCCGGTCCCATTGCCAATTTTCTAATTCGACCGACAGGAATAGTTAAAGTACCCGTTACTTTAGCAGGAGAAAGTTCTTCTATAGTAATATCACGTTCATTTGGAATCACTTTAACCCACTCATTATGTGTGCCTAAAATGCGTTCAATTTCAGCTACTGAAATATCTTTTTTCAGTTTCATGGTGATTGCCTGACTATGGCAGCGCATTGCACCGATACGCACACATAAGCCATCAATTGGAATTTGATTATCACTTGTGCCTAAAATTTTATTTGCTTCAACCTGGGCTTTCCACTCTTCTTTACTTTGACCCGATGGCATAGGCACATCAATCCAGGGAATTAAACTGCCTGCCAATGGGGCGCCAAACTGCTCTGTTGGCAGGGCATCACTGCGAATATGTTCAGCTACCTGCTGATCGATTTCTAAAATAGCAGAGGCAGGATCGGCCAATTTATCGGCAACAGACGCACTGATAGAGCTCATCTGATTAATCAGTTCGCGCATATTCCGTGCGCCGGCACCCGAAGCCGCCTGGTAAGTATGCGGAGTTACCCATTCGATCAAGTCTTCTTCGAATAAACCGCCTAATGCCATTAATAATAATGAAACGGTACAGTTACCGCCGACGAAAGTTTTCACTCCGTCTTTAATGCCTTGTTTGATAACATCTTTATTGACAGGATCTAATACGATGATACTGTCATCCTTCATACGTAATGAAGAAGCTGCATCAATCCAGTAACCCTTCCAGCCCAACGCGCGCAGTTTTGGGTAAACATCGTTAGTATAATCACCACCTTGGCAGGTGACCACGATATCCATCTTAGCCAGTTCGTCAATGGCGAATGCATCTTTTAATGTATCGCTCGGTTTACCAATTTCGGGTGCTAAAAGGCCCACTTGCGAGGTGGTGAAAAATACAGGTTCAATTGTTGCAAAATCATTTTCATCACGCATTCTTTGCATAAGCACAGAACCAACCATACCGCGCCAACCAACTAAACCTACTTTTTTCATGATCGATCAATCCTTTCTGTTGAAAAATAAAAGAGTATCCGGTTAATGAATAACCGATACCCTAAATCTACCATTTTCTGCTTTGCTATGGCTAGTGTTTTGCATGATCTGCTCTAATAAAAAGGCAAAGTTAATATTCAACTTGATCCTTTAGGTTAAACATTGACTAGCTCAATCATAAATAGTGGGGGTAGCTTGACGCTTGTGTTGGGTACGCAGGTAAATTGCGATTAACTTATCTTCAACTTCCTGATCGACAATTCTACCCTCTAAGAAATTATCAATTTGATCATAAGTCATACCCAATGCGTGTTCATCCTGCAGCTGAGGTTTATCTTCTTCCAAGTCAGCTGTGGGTGCTTTGTCAATTAATATCGCAGGTGCGCCAAGGTGTTTAGCTAATGCGCGAACCTGACGTTTATTTAAACCAAATAAGGGCGCTAAATCACAAGCTCCATCGCCATGTTTGGTATAAAATCCGGTGATATTTTCAGCACTATGGTCCGTTCCGACAACTAAACCGCCCGTTAACCCGGCAATTTCATATTGTGCGATCATCCGCATACGCGCTTTAACGTTACCTTTTATAAAGTCGGTGTTCGTATTTTCAGAAAGGTTGATGGTACTTGTCTGAAGTGCCTTTAAGGTGCTTTGATGAATGCCATCCGCACCATTTTGTATATTCACGGTAACGGCATGTGAAGGTCGAATAAATTGTAATGCTAATTGTGCTTCATCTTCATCTTTTTGAATCGCGTAGGGAAGTCGAACGGCAATAAACTGATATTTGTCCGTATCCTGAGATTGATTTAACTGTTCAACTGAGAGTTGGCATAAACGCCCGGCGGTACTTGAATCAACACCGCCACTGATACCTAAAATCAATGTCTGACAGCCGGCTTGCTGTAATTTATTTTTAATGAAGTTGATACGACGCTTGATTTCCATTTCTTCATTGATAGTTGCTAAAACACGCATCTCTTGTAATATCTGTTGTTTCATAAAATAGCCTCTATTTTAAGGAAAAGTTAGGATCTGATAATCTCTGTTTTTGATTATGATGAAAAGTAATGGGTTTTTATAGTGCTACTATCATCTCATCAAACTATTTGAATAGTTATACTAAATTTTTCTGCTTAATTCATCCTAAAATACCAGTGTGTCATTTTATTATTCGTTAAATGTAAAAACTCCGTTAGAATGGTATTTTTAAGTTTTTAATTATTGAGGTTTCCTGTATGTCTCTAAGTGTTGTTATCCTTGCTGCCGGCAAAGGTACGCGTATGTGTTCTGAGCTCCCGAAAGTACTCCATAAAATTGCAGATAAACCGATGGTCCAACACGTGATTGATACGGTTAAAAGTATCGGTTCCGACAGCATCCATTTGATTTATGGTCATGGTGGACAGCAGCTACAAGAAAAAATATCCGATGGCAGTCTCAATTGGATCAAACAAGCCGAACAATTAGGCACCGGTCATGCGATGCAAATTGCACTGCCTCATTTTAAAAATGATGAAAAAATTCTCATGGTTTATGG
>JBLIEH010000166.1:0-5077 GCA_047632875.1 Psychromonas sp.
ACTTGCCAACAAAGATGATTTGCTTTTCCGCCGTAATTCAATAACCGGACAGATTGAATGTTTAGTGAATAAAAGCGCGGTTGAATTGAACAGTATGCTGCATTCAAACTAAACTTTTATAGAATACTTTACTATAAAATATTTTTTAAAGAAAAACAAAAAGGGACTCAATTGAGTCCCTTTTTTGTTAGCTTTATTACTTAAGGTAGTACTTTTTTAAAGGGTTTTACGATGACCTTTTTATAGACGCCAGCGGCCACGTAGGGATCTTCATCCGCCCAGTTTTGTGCTGTTTCTAAATTATCAAACTCCGCGATAACGGTTGAACCGCTAAAACCTGCATCGGCAGGATCTTCGCTATCAATTGCGGGCATCGGACCTGCCACAAGGAGACGTCCCTGCTTATTTAATTGTTGTAAGCGAGCAAGGTGCGCAGGGCGTGCCTCTAGGCGCATGCTTAAACTATTTTCTACATCCTGTGAAAAAATAACGTATAACATCTTTATTCCTCTGGTTTGTTATCAGCTGATAATTTTTTTTCTGCCGGCGTTGGTAAGTATTTATAAATATAAAGGCCACTTAAAAGTGTAAATGCAAGGGTGACTGCCAATAAGCCAAACACTTTAAAATTAACCCAAATTTCCTGCGACAAACTAAAGGCAACATAAACATTGACAGCTGCTAATACGGCAAAAAACAGTGCCCAGGCCATATTAAGATTATTCCACATATTGGCAGGCAGGCTGATTTCTTTACCCAGCATCTGTTTGATAATCGGCTTTTTATATATAAACTGGCTAACCAGTAAAGCGACGCTAAACAATGCATATACCACAGTGACTTTCCATTTAATGAAAGCGTCATCGTGCAAAACAAGCGTTAAGGTGCCAAATACCAGGACCATTACAAAGGTAATAAGAGGCATTTTCTCAACTTTACCATTTTTGTAATAGTTAAAAGCGAGCATTAGCCCCATGGAGATCATTAACGATCCCGTTGCCATATAAATATCGCTCATCTTAAAAACCACAAAAAAGATAATCAGTGGAATAAATTCAAAAAATTGTTTCATGTTCTTCCCTATTATATAAAGTACAAAGTTACTTTAAAGTAAGCGTTGCACTTTCACCAGTTTATTTTATATCGGTAGCGGCTTTCATTTTACTGATAAATTTATGCATTTCAGAAAGCAGTTTATTCGGATTATCTAAGTTTTTTTCGATAATTTTAACCACTGCTGAACCTGATATTGCGCCGGCAGCGCCCAATTTAATTGCTTCACCTACCTGCTCTGGCGTAGAAATACCAAAACCCAGTAATGACGGTGGCGCATGATGTTTATTTAATGTCGCTAACATATTTCCAACGGGCATGCCGGCCTTTGCATGTCCACCGGTAACCCCGGCGCGACTTAATAAATAGGTATAACCCTGTCCATATTCAGCCACTTTTTGTAATGTTTCCTGATCGCCATTGGGGGGCGCAATAAATATTTGATTAATGGCAAATTTCTCAGCAGCGGCGCGGTACGGTGCACTTTCTTGCAGTGGCACATCTGCTATTAATATAGAATCGACACCCGCTTTCGCACAACGTTCATAAAAATTTTCAATGCCATTGCGATAAACCAGGTTCACATACAATAATAAACCAATGGGGATGGTCGGATGTTTCTGACGAATTTCTGCAATGATTTCCAGACAGGTATCGGGTGTCGCACCGGCATCCAAAGCCCGAACCGACGCATCTTGAATAACAACACCATCGGCGACAGGATCTGAAAAGGGGATCCCCAACTCCAGAGCGTCCGCGCCAGCGTCAACTAAAGTATCAATTATTTTCAAAGAAAGGGCACGATTGGGATCGCCAACCGTCACAAAAGGAACAAATGCCCCCTGGTTTTCAGTTTTAAGGCGGGCAAATAAAGCTTGATAACGTTTGCTCATTAGAGTGTTCCTCTTTCTTCAAAAATTTTAGCAACGGTAAAGATATCTTTATCTCCACGCCCTGATAAATTAACAATAATGATTTGCTCCTTATCATGATGTTTAATCAGCTTTAATGCATGGGCTAATGCGTGTGCCGACTCAAGGGCGGGAATAATGCCTTCGTTTAATGAAAGGGCCTGGAAAGCATCTAGCGCTTCTTCATCCGTTGCGTGAACATATTGAGCGCGTCCCGTTTCGGCAAGGTGTGCATGTTGCGGGCCAACGGAAGGGAAATCAAGTCCGGCAGAGATTGAATAGGACTCTTTTACCTGACCATGTTTATCCTGCATCATTAAGGAATGCATACCAAAGAAAATTCCTTTTGAACCATAGGAGATAGGGCAACCGTGCTCGCCGGTTTCAATACCGTGTCCGCCCGGCTCAACGCCAATCAGTTCAACCGTTGGATGCTCTATAAAATCATTGAATATGCCGATTGCGTTAGAGCCACCACCCACACAGGCAATGACTTTATCGGGTAATACACCTTCTTTTTTCAATACCTGTTGTTTCGCTTCTTCACCAATTATTTTCTGGAATTCGCGCACAATTGTAGGAAAAGGGTGTGGACCCGCCGCTGTGCCTAACAAATAATGTGCAGTATCATAGCTGCCTGCCCAATCACGTAGTGCTTCATTACAGGCATCTTTTAATGTTGATGAACCGGAATGAACCGGGATCACTTCCGCACCCATCAAACGCATCCGGAATACATTGGGTTTTTGACGTTCACAATCCACAGCTCCCATATAAACCCGACATTTTAATCCGAGTAATGCGCAAGCTAATGCCGTTGCAACACCGTGTTGACCAGCACCTGTTTCTGCAATAATCTCCTTTTTACCCATGCGTTTAGCCAGTAGTGCCTGTCCCAAAACCTGATTGGTTTTATGTGCGCCACCGTGCAGAAGATCTTCGCGTTTAAGATAAAGTTTAGTCTTTTTACCTTTAGTCAGGTTGCGGCATAATGTTAAGGGCGTCGGGCGACCGGCATATTCGGTTAATAACTCAGAAAACTCTGCTAAAAATTCAGGATCTGTTTGCGCTTTGACAAATTCAGCTTCTAACTGCTTTAATGCGGGTACCAGGATTTGCGGGACAAACATACCGCCAAATTGTCCGAAGTAAGGATTTATTTTTTCCATTTTTATCAACCTTTTATTTTATACAAGGTGTGTCCACCAATACATTAATAATTTTTTAGCGTTGCAGATACTGTGTTATGGCTTTAAAGGCAGCGTTTAATTTTTGCGGATCTTTTTTGCCCGGGGCAGATTCAACACCTGAATTGAAATCTAAGCCTGCGCAGCCTATTAAACAGGCTTGCTGGGCATTTTCAGGGGTTAAACCACCGGCCAGTATTATCTTACTTTTAAGCTCACTGTTGAGACTTGACAGCAATGCCCAGTCAAAGGCGCGACCCGTACCCCCGGTTTGCTCTCCGACCCGCGTATCCAAGAGGTGCTTTTGGACATTAAATTTTTCAAAATCAGGTAAATGATCGACCACACCATGGGCTTTCCATATCTCACATTTTTCCGGCAACAAAGCGCGTAACGCTTTAATATATTTTGGACTTTCATCACCGTGTAATTGCACCGCCGTTAATCCTAACTGCTTAGCCGTATAGCAGATTAATTCAGCCTCTTCATTTTGAAACACGCCCACGTATAATAGCGGTGCGCCGAGCATTACTAAACGCGCTTCCTCCATATCCACAAAACGCGGTGATTTTTCAACAAAGATTAAACCGCCATAAACTGCGCCCGCTTTATAAACATCGGCAGCGGCTCTAGCATGGGTTAAACCGCAAACCTTGTTATTGCCTAAAATCAATTGTCTGCAGGCTCTATCAATATTGGGTTGGCTCATAATTGAGCTGCCGACTAAAAAGCCGTTTGCATATTTACTCAGTTGTTTAACTTGGCTATGGTGATAAATACCCGATTCAGAAATGACAATACGGTCTGCGGGTATTTTAGCCGCCAGCTCTTTAGTACGATTTAAATCAATGCTGAGATCACGTAAGTTGCGGTTATTAATGCCAATGACTTTTGCATTTAATGCGATCGCACGTATTAGCTCATGCTCATTACTGACTTCCGTTAAGACGCCCATATTAAGGCTATGGGCGGTGTCGCGATAAGCCTGGTAAGCATCATCATCTAAAACCGAGAGCATTAATAATATCGCATCGGCTTTATAATAACGTGCCAAGTAAATTTGGTAAGGATCGATAATAAAATCTTTGCAGATCACAGGTTGGGTAACTTGATCCCGGACTTTACTGATATATTCAAAGTCACCCTGAAAATATTTTTCATCGGTGAGCACAGATATTGCGCTGGCATAATTTTTGTATGTCCCAGCAATCAAATCCAAATCAAACTCTTCCCGGATCAATCCGTGTGACGGGGAAGCTTTTTTACACTCTAAAATGAAGACAGTTTCAGGTTTGTCCAATGCTTCATAAAAATATCGATCACTCTCTATTATTTTATCTTTGAAGCTTACCAGGGGCTCTATTTGCTGACGCGCTTTTACCCAGTCAATCTTATCACCTACAATTTTCCCCAGAATAGTATCTTCTAGGCTTTTATCATTTAACATTGGCTTAGCTCCGCAAGTGCGTTTAATAGTTGTAAGGGTTTACCGGTTAACATCATTTCCTGTGCCTGTTTTGTGCCATCTTTAAAGTTCTCGGCTTTACCGTTTAATACCAGTAAAGCGGAAACATTAATGGCCACGGCTGCTTGCTGCGCATCGCTGCCTTTACCCTGTAATATTTTTTCGATGATACTTTTATTTTCGGAGGGATCTCCACCAATAATGGCTTCGACAGGATAACGTTGAACGCCAAAATCTTCCGGTGTTAAGCTATATTCTTTAATTTCACCATTAATCAGTTCGGCCACCTGGGTTTCACCGTGTAATGCTATTTCATCAAGGCCGCTGCCGTAAACCACCATAACACGCTTCATTCCTAACTGTTTGTGCACTTCTGCAATAGGTTTTAACAGTTCAGGCGCATACACCCCCATCAGCTCAAACTGGGGACGCGCTGGATTGATTAAGGGGCCAAGAAGATT
>JBLIEH010000167.1:0-5067 GCA_047632875.1 Psychromonas sp.
CGCAAAGAATCGGTTTAAGGTGGCACCGGAGATAACGTAATCACCCCGGATCCACAGAGTCAAATCATCGCCAATAATCGGAATTGCGCCAAATAAAGAGATAATGACCTGTGCCCCCCAGAAAGACATCTGCCCCCAGGGAAGTAAATAGCCCATAAATGCTTCAGCCATCAATACTAAGAAGATTAGCATGCCGAAGATCCAGATTAATTCGCGGGGTTTTTGGTAAGATCCGTAAATAAGACCGCGGAACATATGCAGATAGACCACTACAAAGAACGCAGAAGCACCTGTTGAATGCATATAACGCAATAACCAACCATAGGGCACATCACGCATAATATATTCAACCGATGCAAAGGCTAATTCCGCAGAAGGGTTGTAGTGCATTGTCAACCAGATGCCGGTTAAGATTTGGTTGACCAGCACCAACATGGCTAATGAACCAAAAAAATACCAAAAGTTGAAGTTAACAGGTGTAGGGTATTGCGCTAAATGTTTGTTCCACGTTTCCGTCATCGGGATCCGTGCATCTATCCAGTCGATTGTGCCTGTGACTAATTTATTAAGCATTAGGCGTCTCCTTTTTCTGAGCCGATAATAATCGCCGTATCACTGGTGTAATAATGAGGAGGGATGACTAAATTTAATGGCGCAGGGACACCTTGGAAGACACGACCGGCCATATCAAATTTCGAACCGTGGCATGGACAGAAGAAACCTGACTCAACGCCCTGGACTTGTTCAGAAAAAGAATCTGGTAGATAACTAGGCGAACAACCCAAATGGGTGCAGATACCAACCGCAATAAAAATCTCAGGTTTTAGTGAACGGCCTGAGTTTGTTGCGTATTCGGGTTGTTGCGGCTCGGTTGAATCAGGATCACGTAACTGACCGTCATGGGTTGCTAATTCATCAATAATTTTTTTTGTGCGGGATACAATCCAAACCGGTTTACCACGCCATTCAACGCGAATTAACTGCCCTGGTTCGATTTTTCCGATATCAACGGCAACTGGTGCTCCAGCTGCTTTTGCTTTTTCACTTGGGCTCCAAGATTTCACGAAGGGTACCGCTACTGCAACGGCTCCCACTCCACCAACAACAGCTGTTGTTAATGTCAGAAACTTGCGGCGACCAGAATTAACAGGCGCATTGCTCATTTAACCATCTCCATTGTGAGCTACATTCAAGCAGTTCTCTATACCAAACTGATAATGCAATACCCTACCAAACGAATAGCTTGATAGTGTATTGCATAAAACTCGCTGAATTCTAAAGAAATACCACCTTACTTACAAGTGATTAACATTGTTTTGCGACAGGGAATAGAGAAAATCATGGCTTAATTGACCATGTTCTCATTAACCGCTGGCACTTATACCAAACGCAGCAAATAAGTGAACAGCCTTACTAATATTAATTTTTCCTACGCAATGCAAAATAACATATTTAATTAGCGGTAATTCACAATAGAAATGTAAATACGCTGACTTGTATTTATTCGCTGTTGTCCATAATTGACGTTGCACCGGTTTTTGCTAATGCTGCGAGGTCTTTATCAATCCAGAACAGCGCTTTACCCTCTTCTCCTACCAAGTCAATTTTATCTAATATTCCTTTGAATAATTTTTCTTCTTCATGCTGCTCTGCAACATACCATTGTAAGAAATTAAAGGTTGAATAATCATGTGTGGAGAATGCAGTGTGGGTCAATTCATTTATTTTTTTGGTGATTAAACATTCATGCTCGTAAGTCTCAATAAAAATGGCTTTTAATGAGTCATACTGATGTGGCGGCGCGCTGATAGTGCCTATAATGGGCAATGCGCCCGTTTCACTGACATAAGTGAACAAACGATTCATATGGGACATTTCTTCTATTGCATGCCCGCGCAGTAATATAGCCGCCCCTTCGAAGCCTTTATCTTCACACCAGGCACTCATTTGTAAATAGAGGTTTGAAGAATAAAATTCCAAGTTTATTTGTTCATTAAGTTTTTCTACCATCGACTCGGTTAACATAATAGCCCTTATCTTAAAAACAGATGAGCAGAAACCATAAGCGCAAAATAACTAAATAACAAGCAAAAAAAAGCCCAGTATAAACTGGGCTTTTTGCAATTCTTGAAAACGAAATATTAACGTTTTGAGAACTGTGGACGTTTACGTGCTTTATGTAGACCCACTTTCTTACGCTCAACTTTACGCGCATCGCGGGTAACAAAACCTGCGTTACGTAGTTCAGCACGAAGTGTTTCGTCATACTGCATTAATGCACGAGTGATACCCAAACGGATAGCACCAGATTGACCTGTAGTACCACCACCTTTAACAGTGACGTTTAGGTCGAATTTGTCAGTAACACCAACAAGTTCTAATGGTTGACGAACAACCATACAAGCAGTTTCACGACCGAAATATTCATCGATGTTACGCTTGTTGATAGTGATTTGACCACTACCTGCTTTTACAAACACGCGAGCTACAGAGCTTTTGCGACGACCAGTGCCGTAGTATTGATTTGCCATTGTTTTAATCCTATTAGATGTCTAAAACTTGTGGTTGCTGTGCAGAATGTTGATGCTCAGTACCAGCATAAACTTTCAACTTGCGGTACATTGCACGGCCTAATGGGCCACGTGGTAACATACCTTTTACAGCTTTCTCAATAACACGTTCAGGTGCGCGTTTGATAAGATCTTCAAAGCTGATCGCTTTAATTCCACCAATGAAACCAGTGTGGTGGTAGTAGATTTTACCTTTAGCTTTATTACCTGTTACAGTAACTTTCTCTGCATTGATAACGATGATGTAATCGCCAGTATCAACATGTGGAGTGTATTCTGCTTTATGTTTACCACGTAAACGTAAAGCGATTTCAGTAGCCAAACGGCCTAAAGTTTTACCTTCAGCATCGACTACAAACCAGTCGCGTTTGACTTCAGCTGGTTTAGCAACAAAAGTTTTCATTAAGTTATACCCAAATTAATGATTTAAAAAAAATATGATTGTCAATTTTGACAACCAAAAATGTATTTTGCCATTTCGTATCCCTTCGAATACGTCAAGCGTAAACAGATCCACTCTATAAACTTTGGGGAGGTGGATAACGTGGGCGACAGAATTATACAGAAAAAGGAAGCAGAGATCACCCTAATATTGAAATAATTATTGAAGAAATTAAGGCAATTCTTTGTTGTCGGTGTGTTTATGCCAAGGGAGCGGTTAGAAAGCCCTTCCCGCTGTTCTTTGTTTATTACTTTTACGGCTTTTTTTCAACATGGTGGGACTGCATTAGATAGGTTTTGCTTTGCATCTCCGACAAACGTGATATACAACGCTGGAATTCAAAATCAAGCTTATCCCCTACGTACAGATCTAGTATATTAACTTCAGCAGAAATAATCACCGCCACATGGCGATCGTAGAATTCATCGATCATGGCAATAAAGCGCCTGGCGATATCATTATGTAAATCATTCATCTGCTTTATATTGGCGATAATAACAGTGCGGTATAATATGGCCATTTCAATATAATCCAATACGCTTCTTGGTCCGTCACAAAGTGATGAGAACTCAATGCTTAAGGTATCAATACTATTAGCGATGGTGGGGATCAAGCGGGAATTAATCTCTATATTTTGGCCATAAACTTTGTCCCCGTCCGCTAAATTTTCAAAGGCATTTTTTACCTGCCGCGAGGCACCACTGTCTAAAGGGTAATGATAAATTTCACTATTGATTAAACGCCCAATGCGATAATCTCGCCCACCGTCTAAATTGAACACTTCACAATGGCTCTTAACTAAATCAATAACGGGTAAAAAACGTGCGCGTTGCAGCCCATTTTTATATAGATCATCGGGGTGAATATTAGAGGTTGCGACCAGCACAATGCCCTGCTCAAATAACGCGGTTAACATACCCGCTAAAATCATTGCGTCGGTTATATCGTCGACATAAAACTCATCAAAACACAATACATCTGTTTGCAAAGCAAATTTTTGCGCTATTTTAACTAAAGGATTCGCCAGTCCCTGTAATTCAGCAAGCTCTTTATGCACTCTTAGCATAAAGTGATGAAAGTGCAGTCGTTGTTTGCGCTGGGTTGGTAAACTGTGGAAAAACAAATCCATAAGATAGGTTTTTCCACGGCCAACCCCGCCATAAAAATAGATACCTTGAAATAGCTTTTTTTTGCTTGCTGGAGGCGCTACTTTTTTAACCAAGCGTGACAACATGCTGTTTTTTTTCTTTTCAATTGGCAGTGTTTGCAGATCCAGATACAAACGCTGCAGCTGCTGTATTGCAATTGCCTGCGCAGGATCCTCAAAGAAGTTGTTTTTTTGTAAATCGGCGCGATATAAATTTAAGGGGGTCACGGAGCACTCGCAAGTTTTTCATCACATTAATAGCGCATTGTAACAGTAAAGCTAAGTCGACAAAATTTGAATTTTCACCCAATGCACGCAAAGTGTTTAATTTAAGACATTTAATCACTACTTTATTGTTAGCCCTGTTTAAAACAGCTTAAATTTCAATTTTTATAAAAAGCATTTAATTTTAGTGCCATCGAGACTATTATTTTTACTAATATCTTATAAAAGGGAATCTACCGTGAAAAAGTTAATTGCTTATTTTATGATTAGTTACAGCTTAATCGCTTTTAGTGCGACAACAAATGCTGCTTTGCCGCTCACCATTGCCGGCAACGACATTTTTAGTCTCGCGCCCCTCGTCGAAAAAGTTAGCCCGGCTGTGGTTAATATTTCGATTGCCGGTAATCAGTCGAATCAAAAACTTTTGCCCGACTTATTTAAGTTTTTTAGCGATGACGAACTCCCCTTTATGAATCAACCCTTTGTCGGTTTAGGCTCAGGTGTTATTATTGACGCTGCGAAAGGCTATATCATTACCAACTTTCATGTTATTGAAGATGCAGAGGAAATTAAGGTAACCCTGAAATCAGGACAAGAATTTAATGCGCTGCTGGTAGGTCAGGATAAACAGAGTGATATCGCCCTGTTACAGATCAGCACCCATAAATCACTCACCCAGATGC
>JBLIEH010000168.1:0-5005 GCA_047632875.1 Psychromonas sp.
TCGTTATTAAACCACAGGAAAAGTTGATTGCTTACAAAGGTGGTTATCTTGAAGCGCAAATCGATATTGAAGTTTCCCGGGCATTATTTGAAAAAGAGACCATTGTCAAAAATACCATCTACTTAATGCCTGGTTTTACCGCTGGGAATGAGCAGGGTGAAACACTGGTTTTAGGTCGTAACGGCTCAGATTATTCGGCTGCTGTTCTGGCGGCTTGTTTAAAAGCTGAATGTTGTGAGATCTGGACCGATGTAGATGGTGTATACAGTTGTGATCCGCGTTTAGTAAAAGATGCACAACTATTAAGTTCGTTAAGTTATGCCGAAGCCATGGAGCTCTCTTATTTTGGTGCTAAAGTCTTACACCCTAAAACGATCGCCCCGATAGCGCAGCATCATATACCCTGTTTAATTAAAAATACGCATAATCCACAAGCCAGTGGTACCTTAATTGGAGTAGAACATGGGGACGAAGCGATGCAAGTAAAAGGTATCTCTGATCTTAAAGGGCTCTCCATGCTGAGTATCTCAGGACCCGGAATGAAAGGCATTGTCGGCATGGCAGGGCGTATATTCTCTACCGTATCACGTTCGGGTGTATCGATTATTTTGATTACTCAATCATCTTCTGAATACAGCTTAAGCTTTTGTATTCACTCTAGTGATACACAAAAAGCCCTGCTGGCATTAAATGAAGAGTTTTCTTTAGAATTTAAAAATAATCTATTAGAGCCGATTGATATAGTTGAGAAGCAGGCCATTATTTCATTAGTGGGTGATGGCATGAAAAAAGCGCGCGGTGTGGCAGCGCGTTTTCTAACGGCTTTAACTGAAGCTTCTATAAACGTGACTGCGATTGCGCAGGGTTCATCTGAGCGTTCTATTTCAGCTGTTGTATCGGAGAAGAAAGCAAAAGAAGCGGTTATCGCCTGCCATCAAAGCTTTTTTGGTAGTGTGCAATATATCGATATGTTCCTCATCGGCTGTGGTGGAGTAGGGGCTGCATTGGTTGATCAAGTGCATCGTCAACAGGCCTACTTATCAGAAAGAAATATTGAAATTCGGGTCTGCGGTATTGCCAACAGTCGTAAGATGTTAATGGACGATCAAGGCATTCAATTAAGCAACTGGCGTGATTTATTAGGCGATGCGACGGAAGAGTTATCGCTGTCTAGTATGCAATCTATGGTTGATCACTCGCATATTATTAACCCTGTCATTGTTGACTGTACCAGCAATGATGCGATTGCTGCCCGTTATGTTGACTTTTTGGGGGCGGGTTTCCACGTTGTTGCTGCCAACAAAAAAGCCAATACATTCAGTATGGACTATTACCACCAACTGCGTTTAACCGCGTTAATGAAACGCCGTAAATTCTTGTATGATACCAATGTTGGCGCAGGTTTACCGGTCATCGAAAACATGCAGAACCTGTTTAAAGCGGGTGATCAGTTAGTCAAATTTAACGGTATCTTATCGGGTTCATTATCGTTTATTTTCGGTAAACTGGACAATGGTAAGAAATTCTCCGAGGTAACCGCAGAAGCGCGTAAGCTTGGTTTTACTGAGCCTGATCCTCGTGAAGACTTAAGCGGCACGGATGTCGCAAGGAAATTGCTTATTTTAGCACGTGAGGCGGGGATGGAGTTATCCCTTGATGATGTTGAAATTGAACCGGCATTACCCCCTGGTTTTGATGAGAGTGGCAGTGTTGATGAATTTATGACTCGCTTGCCGGAAGCTGACGCTTATTTTGCTGACCTTCAGGCTAAGGCGGACGAAAACGGTCAAGTGTTACGTTATATTGGCGGTATTGAAAACGGTAAGTGTAAATGCAGTATTAAAGCGGTTAACGAAGATGATCCGCTTAACAAAGTAAAAGACGGTGAAAATGCATTGGCATTTTACAGTCAGTATTATCAACCTATTCCATTGGTTTTACGTGGTTACGGTGCTGGATCAGAAGTAACTGCTGCGGGCGTCTTTGCCGATGTCTTACGTACCTTAAATTGGAAACAGGAGTTTTAAAATGAGTGTTGTTGCATATGCTCCCGCGTCGACTGCAAATGTTAGCGTAGGTTTTGATGTGTTGGGAGGGGCGCTTACCCCAATTAATGGTGATTTATTTGGTGACCGAGTCAAAATATCAAGCACTGATGTTGCTTTTTCATTAACTTGTGTTGGTCGTTACGCTGATAAGCTACCAACCGATTTTAAAATGAATATTGTTTACCAATGTTATTTAGGTTATCAGTCAGCATTAAAAAAACTGAATAAAGAAATATTGCCGGTTGAAATGACGCTTGAGAAAAATTTACCCGTTGGCAGTGGCTTAGGATCCAGTTCCAGTTCGATTGTTGCAGCATTAGAAGCATTAAACGCATGGCATGACTACGCGCTTGATGAAAACAGTATGCTGCTTTTAATGGGCGAGATGGAAGGACAAATCAGCGGTAGTATACATTATGATAATGTTGCTCCCTGTTACCTTGGCGGAATGCAGTTGATGATTAATGAAGGCGGGGTTATCAGCCAAACGCTACCTTCGTTTAAAGAATGGTATTGGGTTGTCGCTTACCCCGGGATAAGTATTTCAACTTCAGCTGCCCGCAATATTTTACCGGCGCAATATCGCCTCAGCGAAGCCTTAACTTATGGTCGACGTTTAGGGGCATTTGTCCATGCCAGCCACACTAATCAGCCCGAACTTGCAGCAAAAATGCTTAAGGATGTTATTGCTGAACCCTATCGTTCACAACTTATCCCGGGTTTTAAAGAAGCGCGTCTTGCTGCAGAGCAAAGCGGCGCATTAGCGATGGGGATATCGGGCTCAGGTCCGACCGTATTTGCCGTAATGACTGATCTTATACAGGCACAATCATTACAACATTGGTTAACAGATAATTTTCTTCAAAATGATGAAGGATTTTGTCATATTTGCCGCCTCGATGAACAGGGCGCGCGCGTGTTAGGAACAGAACTATGAAATTATACAACATCAAAGACAATACTGAGCAAGTCAACTTTCAACAAGCCGTTAAACAAGGTTTAGGACGCGGACAAGGGCTTTTTTTCCCTGAAAAAATAACCCCGCTTGCTAATATTGATGCGCTTTTGGAAATGAATTTAGTTGATCGTTCAACGACAATTTTATCTCACTTAATTGGTGATGAGTTAAGCAAAGAAACGGTTCATAATATTGTTTCTAAAGCTTTTACTTTTGATGCACCGGTAAAAAAAGTAACGGATAACATTAATGCGCTGGAGCTTTTTCATGGTCCAACTTTAGCATTTAAAGATTTTGGCGGCCGTTTTATGGCCCAGTGTTTAGCCGAATTTAAGGGCGACGATAAAATTACTATTTTAACGGCAACCTCCGGTGATACCGGTGCTGCTGTCGCCCATGCCTTTTTCAATATGGAAAACATCAATGTTGTTATTCTGTACCCGAAAGGAAAAATCAGCCCGCTGCAAGAAAAACTGTTCTGTACATTAGGCGGAAATATTACCACTGTTGCCATCGATGGCACATTTGATGATTGTCAAACAATGGTCAAACAGGCTTTTGATGATCAAGAATTAAAGCAAGCCGTTGGCCTGAACTCAGCAAATTCAATTAATATTAGCCGCCTGCTAGCGCAAATCTGTTACTACTTTGAAGCCGCTGCACAACTATCTGCTGCGCAGCGGGATAACTTAGTTATTTCTGTGCCCAGTGGTAATTTTGGCGATTTGACTGCCGGTTTGCTCGCTAAATCTTTAGGCTTGCCGATTAAACGTTTTATCGCAGCTACCAATGAAAACGATACCGTTCCGCGTTACCTGCAGAATGGAACTTGGTCGCCTAAAGCGACTATTCCCACGCTTTCAAATGCGATGGATGTGAGCCAGCCAAATAATTGGCCGCGTATTGAAGAGTTATTTAAAGTACAAGGTTGGTCTCTCGCTGACCTGGGTTACGGCATGTTAAACGATACACAAACGCGTGCTAGTTTGCTTGAACTGGATAATTTAGGTTATTTATGTGAGCCACATGGCGCAATCGCTTACAGTGAACTTACAAAACAGTTGAAAGAAGGTGAAACAGGTTTATTCTTATGTACAGCGCATCCTGCTAAATTTAAAGAAAGCGTAGAAGAGATTTTAGGGCGTGATATTTTTATTCCTGAAGAGCTTGCTTCTCGTGCCAATTTAGATTTATTGTCAAAAGAATTTCCTGCTGATTTTGCCATGGTTAGAGCACTATTGATGTCTTTGTAATGATACCAATTCCACTCATTAGATGATCTAATTAGTGGGTTTTGTATGATATCTGCAAATAAAAAAGGGCGCTATTGACGCCTTTTTTTTTGGGGAACTAGAATGAGTAAAGTACTAAATGATCTTCTAAGTCAGTTGAATTTAGAAAAATTAGAAGAAAACCTATTCCGTGGTACCAACCAAGATCTGGGTACTGGCATCGTTTTTGGCGGACAAGTTATGGGGCAATCTATTTCTGCCGCTAAAGAAACGGTCAGTGAAAATAGAAATGTTCATTCTTTTCACTCCTATTTTCTGCTTCAAGGTGAAACCGATAAGCCTATTGTTTATGATGTTGAGCGTATTCGTGATGGTAAAAGCCTTTCCACAAGGCGTATTAAAGCCATTCAAAATGGCAAAGCTATTTTTTATATGACAGCGTCTTTCAAAGCCAGGGAGCATGGTTTTGAACATCAAATAGATATGCCTGATGTGCCAAAGCCTGAAGATTTAATTTCAGAACAAGAAATGGCATTGCTGCATACGGATATATTACCGGAATTTCTTCGTGATAAACTTATTTCTGAAAAACCGATAGAGATGCGACCTGTCAGCTTTGTCAATCCAAGTGATCCAGAGGTTGAGTCTGCAAAACGATTTATTTGGTGCAGAGCAAATGGGAAAATGCCCGATGATCTTCGGGTACATCGCTATTTATTAGCCTACGCTTCTGATTTCAACTTCCTGCCAACCGCATTACAGCCCCA
>JBLIEH010000169.1:0-5002 GCA_047632875.1 Psychromonas sp.
ATCATTCGCTGTCACTTTTCAGCATCAATAATTCTGCTTATTTTGGTCGATATTTATACTGAGCGTTAATCTGTCGCCCTTATTGCCCAATACTATACGCTTATTTTTGTTCATCCACTGCCAATTAACAGAATTACCTTGCGATGGTGAAAATGGAATATTGCACGCCGGCAGCAAGTCCCTACGATAAATACGGCCGTGGGGAATGCCGCCATAGGGATTAATAACCACACTAATCGAAAATCGCTTTTGGCTATTTTAATTTAAAAAGTGGGTTAACGCCTTGCTGCTTACTGACATTATTTTTGAGTAAATCTAGCGGGCTATGGCCATCTTGATGTTAAGTCCTGCTTACTGATGAAGTTTTCCTCAGCAACGCGACTATCTGAAACAGAGTTTAAGCTTCTAGTGGCAGTGTGTTCGGGCTAAGCAGGTTCATTCATGCTTATAAAAAACCAGCTAAACATAACATTTTTAGTCTGTATATTTATTCGATGAATAAGATACTGTTATTCAAAATATCTGTGCAGCTTAATTGCTTCAAGAACGCTTTAAAGGACGTTTTTTGTTATGAGGGACTGTTGATATTGGCAAAGTTAAATAATACTGTACTCGAATTAAATGGATCCGTTTTACATAAAATAACAGGTTAAGATTTTCTGCGCAGAGTCTTAACCTGTTTAGCTATTGAGTCTTATTCAACGCTTGTTTATCAGACTAATACAAACTTTTCAAAAACATGAGCAACACCGTCTTGATCGTTACTCAAGGTAATGTAATCAGCAACGGCTTTTACATCCTCGGTTGCATTTTCCATGGCAATACCAAGACCGGCGTATTGAATCATCTCCAGATCATTACCCGCGTCACCCACACAAATAACCTGCTCATGAGTGAGACCAAGATAAGCAGCAAGCGCTGCAACACCATTTGCTTTACCACTTTTTTTGCTCATAAATTCATAAAAGAAGGGGGCGCTTTGTGCCATACTGTATTTTTCTTGGAGAGAATCCGGTAGGCGATTAATTGCCGCCGTCAGTATTTCTGCTTCATCAATCATCATGATTTTAAGCATCTCCTCAGAGGCATCCAGTGTCGTAAAATCGCAGATATTGATTTCAATTTTATTGATGCTTGCTTCATGCTCAGTATATTTGCTGATTTTAGGGGTGATTAAACCGAGTTTAGAAGAGTAAGCGTGCGTATTGACGCCTAATTTAACCGCTAAATGGTATAAGTCCCGTGCATCCTGACCGGTTAAAAATTCACTGCGAATAACTTCCTTAGAGGCAACATTCAGTGTTAATGATGCGTTATAAGTGAGCACATAATCATCTATGGTGGTTAAACCAAGGGCTTCTAACGTGGGTAACATGCCATTAATAGGTCTACCTGACGCAAGTACCACTTTAACGCCCATTGCCTTTGCTGCATTAATGGCTTTTCGTACTCTCTCGGTAATCTCTTTTTGGCTATTTAGTAGGGTGCCATCCATATCTAATACAACAAGTTTATACATTAACAAGGTTCCAAACTATCTAAAATAGTAAATTAACGGGTGCAGTGGTTCCTGCAATAAAAACGATTATACAATAAATCTGCGCTAAAGTCGGAATATCCATCATGGCGTACTCCGCCGAAAGGTGCTAGATTTTTAAATCCTAAAAATTATTCACTGAAAGGATCAGATCTGAAGTTGATCCTATTGAGAGGATAAAAGCTAGCCTAATAAGGTTTTTATTAGTGAGTGTTTAACGAAAAAACCGTTAAAATCTTATCTTTTTCTGCGTCCTTATCTAAGGAGGCACGGACCACAAAAATTTGATTTTCCGGTACCTTATTCTTTTTGATTAATTCTTCCCTAATAATACTAATGCGTTGTTTGGCTAATTTTGTTAACGTTAAGCTTGAGAGAGGCTGTGCTTCCACTAGCGCATTATAAAGCGCTTTTTCGTATTGATTTAGTGCTATTTCAGGCGTGGACTTAACCTGCTTTGCCGTCGCCGCTAATTCAACTTTTATTTTATCCGCTACATCGCCTCCAGCCAAACTGCTGAGCAAGTCTTCCATTGATGTTATGCGCTTCTCCTGGTTGGGATTGTTACCGCCATTTAATTTTAATTGTTCAGTTAACTGTTGCTGTTTTAAGGCAAAGCCATCCTTTTCTTTATCTACCGCGGCATGAATTTCCAAAATGAGCTGAGGACGATTTAGTAATATCTGAGCAAGTGTTGCAAGATCATTTTGCTGGGTTGTGTTTAAACTTTTACTCCCAAAATCAAATGCTATGGCATTAAGTTGTTGATCATCTGTACCCGCTAAATTGGCTATCATTGAAAAAGGGGAGGTGACTGCTTTAGTCATCACATTTAAGAAAGCCTTGAGTATTAAACCACCAATTTCAAAATTAGGATCATCCAAGTCACCTTGTGTCGGGAGACTAATATCAATAATGCCATCACTGTCTTTAAACAGGGCAATAGCTAATTTTAAGGGCAGATTTAAAGCCTCGGGACTGTCTACACTTTTCCCCAGTTCAAACTGATCCAAAATAAGCCTGTTTTTACCAATCAGATGCCGTTGCGCAATTTTATAATTCAGATCCAGGCTCAGTTTACCCTTATCAATGACATAACCTGCATAACGGCCAGAATAAGGGGTCATGGTAGCCAGCTCAATTTTATCAAATTTTACATTAATATCAGTATAGAGCTCCCCCCCAAAAGGATTGATTTCCCCTTCTACTAACATTTTTCCATAGTCATCGACAGTACCGTTTATATTGACATCCGCCCGTTCAAGATTATTGGCGGATAATCCACTGATTTTACCATTGATACTCTGGATACTAGTAGCAAACTCAGGTATTAGAGACAGATCTGCAAAGTAGGCATTCCCATCGGTTAATATTATTTCACCAATGGTTAAAGCTAATGGTTGTTGTTGATCCTTGTCGATATTTTGTTCAACTGGTTTTGTTGCCTTTTTATCCTCGACCATAAGTTGTGAAAAATTAAGACTACGTTCTTTGGTTATAATCATGCGGCTATAGGGTTGCAGCAAATCTATTTTATCAACAGCGATAGACAGCGGGTTAAAGTTAATATTGATTGGATCTATTATTAGCGCTTTCCAGCCGACTAAACGTTGTTTAAGTATCTGATCTTGAGTATTAAAATCCTGAACATGGATATCGCCCTCAAAGCCACCCTGGACTGCTCCTTGTGTATCAAGCGCTAATGAGAGATCACCTGCAACTGAAAGTTTTCCCTGTTCAAGATTGACTTTAGCAACATCATTTATGTAAGGCTGCAGGACGTTTAAGGTCAGATTATTTAAATTGACCGTTGCATTTAAATTAAGAGGGGACGGTGAGACTTGGCCTTTAATGCTATTGTCACCGGAGTCGTCAACCCGGTAAGAAATAAGAAAAGGCAGGGCATGAGTCAGATTTTGATTTAATTCCGAGAGTTGTAGGTTGATTTGATGAATAGCGAGCTGTGCTTGTTCACTGGGAAGTTTATCAATCAGATTAACCTGACTGTCGTTGATCCTAAGATGCCCAATTGACCATTTAAATTTATTAGCTGCAGTATTTTCTTTGTGGGTTTTCTTATTTTCGATGGGATCAGACTGCTGCGTAAAAGGAGCCAAAAAAGTAATTACTCCTTGTTTATTCCGCTCGATCTGAAAATCAATCGCGTCGATTTCTACCTCTTCTATTTTCAAGCTCTGTTTTGTTAAATTAAACGCCACGGGACCTATTGTGGCAGAATCTATATTAACAAAACTGGTTGGATCCTGTTTCTGTGCGATTTGTATATCTCGCAATTGGATGATGCTGTCAAACAGATCAAATTCAGGAATATCATTTACCATCTTAAAACGATAGTTGGCATCTGCTTTAACAATGCCATGAAGTAAATGATAGGGTGCTTTTTGTGCTGCATATTCCCATAGTTTGTGAGCCTGGATGCCAACAATACTGATTGAACCCGAAGAACGGAATGGCGCTATGCCGACAGTGCCTGTCCATGCAAGCGTTTGACCATGACCGAGATCTATATTCAGTTGATAATCACTAATGTTTTCTGTGCGGGTTGAAAAATTTTCAAGCTTAAAATTAAGCGGTTCAATTCTATGTTTAACCGTATTGATCTGACTATGATCAACAATATTGACTATCCCATTGTTAACGGCAATATTATCAAAGAGTAGATTTACCAACGCAGTGTCATGCTGGGGCTTTTCTTCAATGGGATTTGCTTCTGCCAACTTGGCCGTTTGAGTTTGAAATGCTTGTTGGAAGTTAGAAACACCGTTTTTATCAATAACCACATTGACAGAAGGAGCCAGCAATGCCACTTTTGCGAATGTAAATGCACCTTCGATAGCAGAGCGCAGTTCAAAATCAGTAATGTATTGCTCAAAGGATACTACTTCTTCGCCTTGAGCATTGTTAATCGCCACATTATCAATCACCAGGGTAAATGTGTAAGGGTTAAAGGCGACTTTTTCAATCTTTGTTTGCCAGCCTAAATTAAGCTCGACCTGTTTAACCAACTGGCTTTTAATGATTTTAGGTAAGAGTATAAAACCGCCCATTGTATAGCTGCCTATCAATAGAACGGCCCAGAAAAGGGGGGAACGATAAAAATGACGGCTGAACATTTTTTGCAAGTATTTCACATTAGGCCTATTTATTATTTTGCTAAACGAAGAAGTAATATTATCCATTAGAATTAGTGATATATCCAGAATTTCATGGACAAGTAAACAGACCCAACCTACCATACTAAAGAGTTATCATTTATAGAAAAGGGCTGTTTATGAACAATGAATATTATTTCACTAAAAATAGTGATCAGTTAAAAGAAAATTTACTCAAAACCGTAGGCGAAGTTCGCCAAGCTTTAAGCGACTTTTCTGAAGTTATCCTGCTGCAGGATAACTCTAAGCAGAGACAATCTGTGGTTTTTTCTCTTATCGACCGCGCGGATGA
>JBLIEH010000170.1:0-4987 GCA_047632875.1 Psychromonas sp.
ACAAAAGGGGGCGACAGCAAGACGGCCCCTGAACAAAAAATGGTAGACACTAAAGAGGAACGAGCAGCGGCAGCGGCGTCGGTTTCCTTTTTAGATAAGATCCGGCTTAAAATAAAAAAATTAAGCGCGCCAAGTGCCGTACAAAGTGGTGAATATTTTGGCACCCCGGGTACTGGAGATAGTCGCTTAATAGGTGTTTGCTCGACAATGTTTTTTATCGCGCTATGGGCAATAGCAACGGAAGGTGGTTTTATTAAACCTATCTTTTTACCCTCTCCCATTGAGGTGGTTAATCGCCTGATTGATATTACCGTTGATGGCTTTGCAGGCGCAACTTTAGTGGAACATCTTAATGCCAGTTTAGTGCGTATTTTTGGTGCTTTTCTATTAGCTTGTTTAATTGGTATTCCATTAGGTATTACTATCGGTTGTAACCGTGTTTTCCGTGGTATCTTTGATCCCTTAATCGAGTTTTATCGCCCGCTACCGCCACTTGCTTATTTACCCCTGATCATTATTTGGTTAGGTATTGATGAATCAAGTAAAGTGACCCTGATTTTCTTAGCTATGCTATCGCCTATTGTACTAAGTGCACGTGCAGGTGTGACGTCAGTTCGTATTGAGCAAATCCAGGTAGCTTACTCCATGGGTGCCAGCCCCTGGCAGGTAATCACTCAAGTCATCGCGCGTGGTGCAATGCCAGACATCATGACCGGGATGCGTATCGCTATCGGTTTTGGTTGGACTACCTTAGTGGCTGCAGAAATGGTCGCTGCAGAGCGAGGTATTGGTTTTATGGTGCTTAATGCTTCGGAGTTTTTAGTCACAGATGTGGTCATTGCAGGTATTATAGTGATTGGTATTATCGCTTACAGCTTTGACTTGTTAATGCGTTATCTTGAAGTGAAACTAATCCCCTGGAAAGGTTATAATTAACCGCCGTCATCTTTGTTATTGCCCGCTATTACTTTGTAATAGCGGGCTTTTTTTTAGCTTTTATTTCACTGTAAAGTGATCCATTCTAAACACTCTTTTTTCCAATGAATTATTAATAAAGCTTCCTGGGCTGGTTCATTAAAGTGCTTAGAAAACGGTTTGAAGAGCATCAAATTAATGGTTGTTGGGACGTATCAGACTGAGTCTCTATAAAAGTTATTGATCGATGATTTAACACTGTAATTTTAACCCGGTAGGAATGGCGCATGATGATGTTATACCATTATCATTGGTGGCCCTTATTTGATGAGCAGATAACAGCAGGCTTCAGTACGTTATTTTGTGGTGGTTTAGGGTAGGTGTTTGATTATCAATAAAGGGACTGTTATTGCTAATAAAAGGGTAATAACCAAGATCCAGAGTGAAAGTAAAGATAATGGAATGCGTTCACTACCTTTTAGATTTTCAGCTCAAGAGCTTGGTTAATGTTGCCTGCAGAGAATGGGTTCTCAGCACTCAGAGAGGTCAATAAAGTTGATTTTTGGAAGGGAACGGTGACTTGATAAATCAAGCCAGATGAGAAGATAAATAAGGTGTATTAATTTAGGGTCTGTTGACCTTTAGAGTACGCTTTTAGAGGAACCCGAAGGGCAGCATTTGTGCGCACGATCGTATGCGTTATCGCCTGCTTATGTAGAATAACTACACCGCGCAGGCTCTGCCTTGTATAAAGCACGCACAAATTGCTGCAAAAATGCATACGAAAGGTCAACAGACCCTAACATAGTGCTTTAAGTTAACAGGGTAACAGCCGAGTTTGCTATACCGAGTAAAGCAACCACCACCATGATTGGCAATGCGAAGCTTTTTAAAGATTGAGGTGGTCTGCGGTTAAACAGGTATTGGCCATAATACACGGCAATAGTTGTTGGAATAATCAGTATTAACAAAGCTTTAGGCAATGTCTCATCCACCAATCCCCCTGTGATAAGAGTACTAACGGCTAACGCTTCACTGGCAATAAAAAATAAAATCATGGTTGCACGTTGCGCGCTGGTGGTTAAATTGCTGGATAACATATAATAAACAATCATTGGTCCACCAATAGATGCGCTAGCGGTTCCCGCACCAGAAGCTACACCAAAACCGACTTTGGTGGTGGTTTTGTCTGCATCAAATGGCCTGAAACTAGAAAACAAAAGTACTGCTAAAGCCAAAATACCAAAACAAATGAGTAGTTTAAGTGTCTCTGCGGGCAGCCAAAGTAAAAAGCAATAACCGATTGGAATGCCTAATATCGATCCGAAAATAAGTTTTTTTAAAGCAGGGAAATCGGCTTGTTTAACCGCTTGCTTCCATAAATTAAGGCTACAAATAAGATCTAAGGATAAAACAATCGCCACACTTTGTTGTGGTTCAAAAAAGAAGTTTAGACCAACCACTGAAATGACTGCAAAACCAAATCCGCTATATCCTCGCACTACAGCTGCAAATATGACCACGGGCATGACATACCAAATTTGTTCCACTAGCGATCCTTAACCATGCTGAATATTGGGCACACTATTACAATATTACCTTAGTGTCGTTAGAGCCAAAGGTAAGCAATTGTGGTTCCACCTGTTGAGTAAGAAAATAAGTCTTAAAGTTTGTATTGGCTGGCTCTATCAAATTAAAAAGCTGGTGCTAGGGATGGGGTCAAATTCTAAGTTAGGGTAAGTCATCAAAAATGAATACTTAGCCTTGGAGAAAAACATGATGGACTCACAAACAACGCAGTTAATCGAAAAAGATCGTAACCATGTATGGCACCATTTGGGCCAACATAGCGTGTTAAAGCATCAAGACCCAATGGTAATGGTGAAAGGGGAAGGTTCGCGTATCTGGGATGCAAAAGGCAACAGTTATCTGGATGCTTCTTCTGGTGGTGTTTGGTGTGTCAATGTCGGTTATGGCCGTACTGAGATTGCCGATGCAATCCGCGATCAAATAGTCGAATTAAACTTTTTTGCTAGTACTGCGGGCACCGTACCCGCCGCTGAATTCGCCGAAAAATTATTAGAAAAAATGCCCGGGATGAGCCGTGTTTATTACGCCAGTTCAGGTTCAGAAGCGAATGAAAAAGCATTTAAAATGGTGCGTCAAATTTCTCAGCAAAAGTATGCTGGCAAAAAGAACAAAATTTTATACCGTGAGCGTGATTATCACGGTACAACCATTGCCGCATTAAGTGCGACAGGTCAGGAAGAGCGGCGTACGCATTACGGTCCATTTGTCCCTGGTTTTGTTGAGTTTCCTCACTGCTGCGAGTACAGAAGTCAATTTGGTGATGTTGAAGATTACGGTCTTTTAGCGGCACAAGAGCTAGAAAAAGTCATTTTGCGTGAAGGACCAGATACGGTAGGCGCTGTTGTTTTTGAGCCGATCACCGCGGGTGGCGGAGTGATCACGCCACCCGAAGGTTATTGGCCAGCTGTTATGGAAATTTGTAAAAAATACAATGTGTTAATACACATGGATGAAGTAGTTTGCGGGATGGGTAGAACGGGTAAATGGTTTGGTTATCAGCATTATGGTATTAAGCCTGATATTGTCACCCTTGCTAAGGGGATAGCATCGAGCTATGCGCCTATATCCTGTATGGTTACCACAGAGGCCTTATTTGATGAGTTCCTTGCCGATAGTAGCGACCGCGAAGCTTATTTCCGAGATGTCAGCACTTATGCTGGTTGTACTGCCGGTCCGGCGGCTGCGTTGGCTAATTTAGCCATATTAGAGAGAGAAAATCTGGTCAATAATAGTGCAGAAATGGGCGATTACTTGCTAAAACAGCTTGTTACTCTTAAGGACAAGTATCCTATTATTGGCGATGTGCGCGGCAAAGGGTTATTGCTTGGTATTGAGCTGGTTAGTGACAGTAAAGTAAAAACACCCGTAGCCGAGGAAGTGGCTATAAAAATTGCCGGTATGTGTATGAAGAAAGGGCTGATTATAGGCCGCACTAATCGTTCCTTTAAGCATTTTAACAATACCTTATGTTTGTGCCCGATATTAACGCTAACCCAAAAAGAAGCTGATTTTATTGTGTGCACACTGGATGCCGTTTTTCACGAACTGCTAGAGCCGGTTGATCTTTCGGGCTCAAATGTTGCTCAATCTAAAGGTGTTCTGAGCAAAGTTTAAGTATTATAAATGAACGACGCAGCAGGTGGTTTATATTAATGCTTATTCCTTAAAAATTTAATGATCCAATGACCAGTCCTTCAAGTGCTATAAAAAAGCTTCTGAATTCATTCAGAAGCTTTTTGCAATTAATTTCCTTCCTTGTCTCTCAATAAATCACTTAGATCTATTCGATTATAATGCCATTTTTTTTGGCTGCTATATTAGCCTGTGGTGACTTTTCCCCGCTAAAGCTGTCTATGACCTTGGCTTGTCGTTTTTTGATGCTGGTGGATATGCTAGAGGTTTTGAGTGGAGTTTTACGATAGATTTATTGGCTTTCGCTTGTTAGCTGGAGGTGTAGCCTTAGTTGTTGGTCTTCCGCTCTTGACAACGTGTTAGATGATGAGAAACCGAAACACAGTTTCGCAGTTCGAGGGAGTCATGTTCTTTCAACAGCAAAAGAAAACAGGGCACGCAGAGCCTGTCCCGCTCATAAGCCTGAACTGGCGTTCAATTCGCCTAGACGTTTTTTTATCTTGATAAATAAATCCCTTTTTAACGCACCAGTTCGGACAGCACATCCATGTGCAGAGCCGAACTTAGTGGAAAACAAAGGGCAAGCAGAGCTTAGCTCGCTCATAAAACTAAACTAACGTTTAATTCGCTCATTTTTCCACTTGTTAAAGGAATTGATTGATCAAGAAAAACGTACGGAAATTTTCGTAACCGCATTAGTTTGGTTTATTTATAAAAGGCTTAGATATCCCTTCTTTCTTTTGTTTGCGATAAAAGAATTAGTAAAACTTTCATTTTCGTTAAATCCTTAATAACTGTGTATTTTCCATGTGGCACTAAAATCAAGCTAAACACTTAATTTTAATTGTAT
>JBLIEH010000171.1:0-4959 GCA_047632875.1 Psychromonas sp.
ATGCGGGTTGCCGCTTGCCATTCGAGCCTGGTCTTTAGTTTACTTTCAGAGTCCAGGAGGGGATAACAATGGTGATGATAACTTAGCCCTTCAGGTCGAATTATTTCTCTGCGGCTGTAACCGTTATTTCAACTAATAGTGCTTCGCGGGCCATACTAGCCTGCACGCAAGCTCTTGCAGGTGCATATCCTTCTGGAACCCATGCATCCCAGACTGCATTCATAGGGGCGAAATGTTCAGCCATACTCTTAACATAAATAGTTGCCGATAGCATATGTTCGCGATCACTGCCGGCATCCAAAAGTAGAGTATCTACTTTGTCTAACATGGTTTGGGTTTGCTCGGTAATGTCTTTAGTTGCATCTGCGCATACTTGTCCGCACAGGTAAATTGTCCCCTTGTGCTTCACTATTCTGCTCATACGTTGCTTGGTTTCTTTACGCTCTATCATGCTAATCCTTGATTGTGGGTGTCTATAGTGACAGGCATTATAAACAACTTGCTGCATAAGCCAATAGGATAGGAATAGGGACGTCTATTTCCTTTCTTTTTTGAGGATAAAAGCAAAATAGTCGCTTAAATTGCGATCCTGATTAGCGCAATTAAAACGAGAAATGCTAGGATTTAGACATTACTTTGCACGCTCGAAGCATCATTACAGTTTAGCGAATTTATACAACTGTGTTTTACTGAGAATGTCTAAATGGCAGAGCAGGCAAGTGGCTGTCAAAGTTATAACGGGAGTCGTTTAAAACAGGTGTTAACCCGTGTACGTTAAATAAGGAAGAGCAATGAAAAGACTGATCCTTGTCACATCACCGCCCGCGAGCGGTAAAACCTATATTTCAAAAAAATTGGCCAAAGCGCTGAAGCATGTTGTCTACTTAGATAAAGATACGCTTATTGTGTTATCTCATCAGATTTTTAAGCTGGCTAATGCGGAAGTCAATCGCAGCTCAGAATTTTTTGAAGAGCATATTCGCAACTACGAATATGATGCGGTTTTAGCGTTGGCCATGGAAGCCTTGGAATACGATGACATTGTATTAATTAACGCGCCTTTCACCCGAGAAATAAGAGATACGGATTTTGTCGATAACTTAAAAAGTCAGCTGATTGAAAAAAATGCTCGACTGACAGTGGTGTGGGTTATGACGGATATCGATGTGGTTAAAGACCGTATGATTAAAAGAAATTCATCACGAGATACCTGGAAACTGGAAAATTGGGATGAGTATATTAAAGGCGTTGATTTTTCTATTCCACGGAGCATCGATAACCCCAAGGTTATCGATGATTTACTGCTATTTCGTAATTCAAATGAAGATGAGTACCGCCAGTCTATGCAGGAGATACTGTCGGTTTTAGAGAAAAGTCATTAGCCAAGCAGCAGAGAAGCCAGTTTGTAAAAAATGCAAAAACACTGAGCAAAAAAGCATTGGCTGTCGGGCGTTTTGGTCCCCGGCATTTTTGGTCGAGAGTTTATCGTTTGACTGGGATAGATTGCGCAGCGTTATTGGATCACTGGGCAATTATTTAGTTAAGCGCATATCAATATGGGCGATGCCGTCTTCTAAATACATTGCAGAGATAGGTTTAAAGCCGTGACCTTGATAAAAAAGCGCTAAGTGTTGCTGCGCACCGATATCAATGGTTTTTCCAGGCCAGAGGTTTTCACACTGCTTTAATGCATTGCTGAGCAATTGATGACCTAGGCCATTGCCTCGAGCGGTTTCTTTAGTCGCAATACGGCCTATGCTGACATGAGCATAAGATACCCCCGCAGGGAGCAATCGAGCACAGGCAACAATTTCACCGTTACTGACTCCGAGCAGATGCTGGACCTTATCAAGGTGGTCTTTGCCGTCCAGTTCAGGATATGGGCAGTGCTGCTCAACGACAAAAACATCCACTCTTAGCTTGATCAGTTCATAAAGCTGCGCGGTGGAAAGTTTATTAAAAGGAAGTAGTAACCAAGCGATCATTTATCTGTCCTAAGAATTCAATATAGCAAAGCAATGTAGCAACTATGGAACCAATAAGCATTAACTGATGTTAATTTTTTAAGCGCGATTTGATCCGGCTTGGGTTGATATGAGTGATCTGCAGATACGAAATTTTAAGGGTTAAGTTTTGCTTTAAAAGACAAAACTTAACCCTTGCAGTGTGGGAATACTACTGCTCGAAACCTTGAATGTAATTAGGAGCCTTATCGGTAAAGATTATATTAATGCTCAGCCTTTTGTTCACCACCATTAAAGTGCCAATCATAATGAAAACTCTGCTTCGGATCCTGATCCTTTCTGCGGTAAGTATGGCCGCCAAAATAATCGCGCATTGCCTGAATCAGACTCGCAGACGAATCCGCTTCACGGTAGCCATCATAATAACTCATTGCCGCGCTGATCGAAGGCATTGGCATCCCCTGCATAATCGCTTTGCTTAATACTTCCCGCCAGGCTAACTGGCTTTTTGCCAGACCGTCGCTGAACCTTTCCGCGAGCATTAAATTGAGTAATTCAGGCTCAGCTTGATAGGCTTTGGAAATATCGTCTAAAAAGTGCGCGCGTATCACACAACCGGCGCGCCAGATTCTTGCGATTGAAACGTAATCAAATGTCCAGTTATGCTCTTTTTCAGCGGCAGACATCAGCTCGAATCCCTGCGCGTAGCTGCAGATTTTTGAGCAGTACAGCGCATCTGCCAGTTTATCAATCCACAGCGCTTTATCTTCTGTGCTGATCGCCGGGCCGGTTAACTGCGCCGCACCGATTTGGCGAATCGCCTTTTGCGTACTTAAACAGCGTGCAAATACCGAGGCGCTAATAGCCGTTGCCGGTACGCCGAGTGCCAAGGCTTCACGTGCCGTCCAGTTCCCTGTACCTTTTTGACCGGCCTGATCCAGGATCACATCAACCAGCGGTTGCCCGGTTTTCGGATCGACAGCCTGGAGAATGTCAGCCGTAATTTCAATCAGGTAACTTTGCAGTTTTCCTTTATTCCAGCGGCTGAATACCGCGCCGACTTCGCTCGCCGACATGGCTAATATTTGGCGCATAAATTGCACTATTTCAGCAATCATCTGCATATCGGCATATTCAATACCATTGTGCACCATTTTCACAAAATGACCGGAGCCAATCGGGCCAATATATTCGGCGCAAGGCTCGCCTTCCGGCAGTGGCTGATCCACCCGGGTTCGCGCAATTTCGACACCGGTAACGGGATCTACCTTCGCTGAAATCGCCTGCCACATGGGTTTTAGCTGCTGCCAAACCTTTTTGTCACCACTTGGCATTAATGACGCGCCAAAACGTGCACCAACTTCTCCGCCGGAAATAGCGCAGGTAAAGAAATTGAATTTACCCTGATATGTTTGCGCCCGGTCGATTGAGTCGCGCCATTCGCTGTTGCCCGTATCGACAACAATATCGTCTGGCTGCAAACCTGCCGCGAGTAAATCCTGACAGATAATATCCACAATAGCGCCGGCAGGAACGGAGAGTACGATGCAGCGCGGCGTAGCAAGTTGGCTGATTAACTCGGAAAGATCAGCGACAGTCTTTAGTTTTGCAGCCGATAAGGATTGGTGGCGTTTAACGGTGTCGTGGCGACGAGCCTCATTAGTGTCGAAAGCGGCTATCGAAAATCCGCGTTCGGTTAAATTGAGTGCCATATTAGCGCCCATCACGCCCAAGCCGATTACGGCGATATCAGTTTTAGTATTCATTCAGATCTCAGAGTGTTGGTAAATGAGTAAAAATTTCATTGTTGCTTAACTTATCTAATCAATATTGTTGGTTAAAATAAACGATACTTAGTTGTTTTCATGCCTAATAACCAAGCACATAGGCTCCATTGCTAAACCTATATTGATTGGTACAAAAAATTGGCATAGTTAATAACGTCACGCCGACCCAGTCAGAAAGATGCGCAGCAATAACCCAGATAGCAGTGATGTCGAGATTTATCAGCACAAGGAATGAAAACGCATAATCTGTCGTTTCATATAGGTTACCAGCAATTGGAAAGAAATGTTACCGGTAACTTTGCGGGATTTCTGTGTGACAGCTCACGGTTTTTAAACATATTTTTAATATTTAAATTTATCGACGCGGAAATTTTCTAATGGTTTTTGCCATTAAGAGAATATAACAGTTGGCATCAAAAATTTATTTATCGCTAAAGGTTCAATAAGCTGAAAGAACACTTCATTGAGTTTATTTTGTAAGCGTGTATTGTGTCGTGCCCGTAATATTCTCTCTGTGCTTTAAAACTAAGTTGTGCGCCACACCTAAGGGCAAGCATTAATTTTGCTTAACAGTCTGATTTTTATTGTTATCTTTATTAAAAACACGTAATAAAGGGCGGATCTTTAGTTGTAAGGTTTTGCATTTTTAATCTTCATGCTCAGTTTAACCAAGATAAATATTTTCGAGAGGCAGTATGTTCAACAGTATAAAGGCCAAGGTTATTATTCTATTTTCTTTAGTGATGGTCGCTTTCACGTCTATGCTTTTAATCACCATCTCTATCAATGAACGTGATCGTGTACTTGATTTAGAATTAGAAAAGTCTACGGAAATTTCAAAATTGCACGCAAGCATCCTCAGTCAAGAGTTTGCTCAATACGTCGCAATGTTACAAATGCTGAGTGATAATCCCCAGATACAGCTAAGTGACAAGTCTACTATTGTTCGGCAGCTGCAAAGACTGATGACAGTGGGTAAGGGGAATTTCATTAATGCTATTTATGTAGATAAAGATTTAAATCTGACCGATGTTGCAGGCAACACCAATAAAGTAACCCACCCTTTATTTCTGCAGGGTGAGCAGTGGGCAAACAAAGCATTCAATATTACCGTCCCTGTCCATAGTCGGTTTGAAAAGAGTCCAATTATCATAGTGGCTGTCCCTATTTTAGATGCGGAGGATAAATGGATTGGAACCCTTGGGGTT
>JBLIEH010000172.1:0-4940 GCA_047632875.1 Psychromonas sp.
TGGTTTATGTCAGCTTGCAGGCTAAGATTATTACCATTACTTGCGCAGTTTATTTGATGAGAAATTATCGAATTTGAGGTGTTGATTTGACAACTTAACTGGCCTAACTTTAACAGGTTATAACCAAAGCATTGTTCAAGGCAATCATCAATACGTTGTTGTGTTTGTTGCTGCAGCAACTCCCCGTTTGGTAATTCTTGCCAAGATCTAAGAGGGGGTAAAATGCGAGATGTTTTGGCAGTCCTCATGTCTTAAGTCACTCCAAGTTAAATTAAAGAGAGGTTATGTGATGGAAAATGTAATAACAATTAAAGCCTTTGAGGATAACTATATTTGGCTTATCAAAGATAGTCAAAGTCAACACTGTATCATTATTGATCCCGGTGAAGCTGCGCCGGTTTTGACAATGTTAGAAGATCAACAACTGATTGTAGATGCTATTCTTTTAACACACTATCATTATGATCATATTGCGGGTGTTGAAGCATTATTATCTTCACGGGATGAACAAATTTCGATCTATAGTAAAAAGAAATTGTTTGAGCCTTGCCGGTTAATAAATGAAGGTGAGAGCTTAAGCTTTTTTGACGGTAGACTTTTATTGCAGGTGATGGATGTACCTGGCCACACCTTGGATCATATTGCCTTCTATAATGAGCGCCTGTTATTTTGCGGAGACACGCTGTTTTCAGGCGGGTGCGGACGTGTATTTGAAGGTAGTTATGAACAAATGCTGTCAGCTTTGTCTCGCCTGGCGTTATTACCCGATGATACAAAAGTATATTGCGCTCATGAATATACTCAAAATAACCTTGTTTTTGCACATCATATTGAACCGAAAAATAAGGCATTGTTAAATTATATACAACAAGTTAGTAAAAAACGTCAACAAGGGTTGCCGACCATACCTTCAACAATAGGGTTAGAAAAGGCCATTAATCCGTTCCTGCGTTGCCAGCAACCAACAGTTATTAATCATTTACAAAGTCATTTAGGCCAAGCGTTAAATGATCCGCTCAGCTGTTTTGGTGCGTTACGTAAGTATAAAGATAATTTTTAATTATACGGAGACCCAAATTACTTGAAGATGCAGATTTCTGCATCTTCAAGTAATTTGGGTATATTTGAACAGGATCTTTCCCGCTCAGCTGAATTAATCAATTTGGTATTAGAACAAATTAAGCTAGAATACGCGGCTTATTCACATTGGGTGGTATTTTCATGAGATTTTTTCTGACGGTTTTTCTTTTATTTTTTGTTACAGCTTGTACCACTACAGATGAGTTGGTGGGGCCTGAGCCATCCATAAAAAAGACTAAAAACCCACAACAGGAGACGTTGACAAGAGCGGCGGAACGAAAGTTGACACCGCTTATTGATCAAGACTCCCTGCCCGTGAGTTATGATAATCTGTGGTTAAAGTTAGCCGAAGGTTTTGAATTTGAAGTGCCTCAAAACGCCCGCGTCGCTAAACAGCGGAATTATTTTTTAAAGCACCCAAACCACCTGGCGCAAGTTTCAAAACGGGCAGAGCCTTTTTTATATCTGATTATTGAACAAATAGAAGCAAAAAATCTGCCCCTTGAACTTGCCTTGTTGCCCGTCGTAGAAAGTACTTTTAATCCCTTTGCTTATTCGCACAGTAATGCCTCCGGTTTGTGGCAATTTATGCCGGGTACCGGGATACGATTCGGCTTGACTCAAAATTGGTGGTACGACGGACGTCGCGACGTTTACGCTTCGACGGACGCAGCTTTAACCTATATGGATATATTACATAAATATTTAGATGAAGATTGGTTATATGCGCTCGCGGCATACAACTCTGGAGAGGGGCGAGTAGAAAGGGCGGTTCGCGCCAATAAAAAACACAATAAACCGACAGATTATTGGAATTTATCGCTGCCAAGAGAGACGCAAGAGTACGTCCCAAAGTTATTAGCCTTAGTTGATATTATACGTAATCACAAAAAGTATGGTGTTGAACTGCCTGTGATAGCGAATAAGCAGGTACTCACTTATGTGGATACTGGTTCGCAACTGGATCTTGCTTATGCGGCAAAATTGGCCCAGTTATCGGTACCTGAGATTCAGTTATTAAATCCCGGTTATAATCATTGGGCAACGTCACCTAACGGTCCCCACAGGTTACTTATCCCGACAAAAATTGCCCAGCAGTTTAGTCAACAACTTGCTAATACGGCGCAAAACAAACGCACCCGCTGGTCTCGTTATACGGTGCGGTCAGGTGATAACCTAGGGTTCATTGCGCGCAAAAATTATACAACGATAAATGTTTTAAAACAGGTTAACGACCTTGACAGTTCATTTATAAAAATAGGACAGCCTTTACTTATTCCGATTGCAACTAAAGCCCAGCAGGACTATCTGGATCGTCAGGCTAAACGCTCTGAACGTCAACAAGCCTCTGCTAAAAAAGGGAAAAATAAAGTTATCTACACCGTCAGTGAAGGCGATACGCTTTGGGATATTAGTCGTAACTTTGATCTTGGGGTGAAAGAAATTGCTAAATGGAATTCAATAAACAGTAAAAAACCATTACAGTTAGGGCAAAAACTAACGCTTTGGAAAGTGCTTAAGTCCACAGCCAATAAAAATGCGACTCGCCGTATGACCTATCAGGTACTTGCCGGAGACTCTCTTCATCGTATAGCATCAAAATTTAATGTAAAAATCACAGATCTGGTGCGCTGGAATGAGTTGAATAAAGGTGAATATATTCAGCCGGGGCAAAAATTAGCTGTTTATGTTGAAGTGCAAAAATCTTGAACATAACATTTTAATAACCCATAAAAAAACCGCTGAGAAGCGGTTTTTTATGGGCTATAAAAATTAATTTTTACTGCGCAATCTGTAATAGTGCATTTTTTCCGCCATTATTCATACCATTATCAACGAGGGCATCAGCACCGCTTGGTAATATACTGAATTCATTGCCTTCATCTGCAGTGGCGATGTAGATAAATTGGAAACTATCATTACCAGCAGTGGGAATGTTTTCAGTCACTTTAAACTTGCCGTTTTTGAATTTTTTAAGTTCAATGGCAGACCAGTCGTTGTGTTCGGAAAGCAAAATAATGCTTTTCGCCCCTAAAGCTTCTTCCTTTTCTATTTCGAATGTAACTTTAACCAGAGGTTTACTTTTCAAATATTGTTTTTTTATAGGCATCTTCAACTCCTTAAGACTAGTAACAAATTTACTGCAAAAACGGATTAAATTCTAGACAAATTATATTTATTTATTATTCGAGATCAAACTGTTGACTAATAATTGATTGTGTAAATGTCTTTTTTAAGTAAAAACCACGTGGGCGAACTTTTATTATTTGTCCGTCTGAGCCAACCGCATCGGTTAAACACTTTCCATTAGCCGCCTTTGGTCTGAGCTGCATCACTTGACCATCTCGAGCAGTGATTGACTCTATTTGGCCAAGCGCAATTTTTTCCATTATTTCATTCCAGTCCAATTTTAATAATTCGCTTTGTTGCTGATTAGCTGACCATAAAAAACTATTACCCACGACACGATCACCAAGCGGGACAGTTCGCTCTCCCTGAACCGGGACCCATAAAACCGTGCTTATTTTATTGCGCACATTGGAGTTTTCCCAATTTAGCTGACGGATATTTAAAATAGGCGCGCTGCATACAAAGGTAGTTTCCAGTACTTTCCCATTTTGATCAATAGGAATTGTTTTTAGTTCAATGCCAAGATGTTTAAAGTCTTGCTCAGGTTTGCTGCCTGCGGTCGCGCCGAGGTGCCACTCTATGAGTTGACCAACCCAGCCTTTATTGCTGCGTAAATCTTTGGCCATAGGCTGGTCTGCCATCTCGGCTAATTCAGCCAGACAGTGACCGGCAATTTGCTCACATCGGCTTAGCAGTTCGGCGGTTGAACGGGGGGAATTAAATGCCATTCTATTTACCCTACTATTTACTCTCTTGGGATTATTCAGGGTTATTCATGTTTTACCCTGTTCATTACACAGAGTTATCCACTTTTATAGTGGATAACTAAGTTTTGTCGGTGAACGACTCAAAAAGCAAAGTATTATTTGAAATAGTCTTAAAAAAATAGATTAATGTCGAATAATTAAACTAAAAATAGCGCTATTATTAAAACTGTTTGTTTTTTGAACGAGAAAGATATGCACATCCCATTGTGAATGAATACTACTGGATCTAAATACAGATGCTAATTTCATTATCATGTTCAAATTGTATAACTATTTGTTATTTAGGGTATAATCAATCGGTTATTGTGACTGCCCTGGATCTTGAATCGCTTAAAAAAGATCTATTATAACAAAACGCTTTTATTATGCACAAAGTTATACACATTTATCGTGGATATGTAACAGTATAAATTATTCGCTAAAAAGTTGTCTTGATAGATAACCGACATTTTTCAGATGAACGATTTGATGGATCTGATGATCTGTGAAAGAATGCGCCATTACTTAAATTTCCATTCATTATTATAAAAATTATAAAAAATTCATAAATAATGGATCATAACCTATAAAAGGCACTTTAGTGATTGATACTGACGGTTACCGTCCAAATGTAGGTATCATCATCTGTAATAATAATGCACAGGTTTTATGGGCGAAACGATTTGGACAGCATTCATGGCAATTTCCTCAAGGGGGAATTAAAGAGGGGGAAACGCCTGAGCAAGCCATGTATAGAGAACTGTACGAAGAAGTTGGTTTAAAACCTGAGCACGTTAAATTATTAGCAACTAGCCGACATTGGCTACGTTATAAATTACCTAAACGATTAGTTCGTTGGGACTCGCCGGATCCAGTTTGCATCGGCCAGAAACAGCGCTGGTTTTTATTACAATTGATTTCAGATGAGCAGCAAATTGAATTTGAGGCTTGCGGTCATCCTGAATTTGATGCTTGGCGGTGGGT
>JBLIEH010000173.1:0-4938 GCA_047632875.1 Psychromonas sp.
TTCCCGTTTCAATTAAGCAAGTTGAACGTATCCGTTCTCGTTTAGCCATGGTTTTTCAAGGTTTTAATTTATGGTCGCATATGACTGTGTTAGAAAATGTCATTGAAGCCCCTGTCCATGTTTTAGGCGTGCCTAAAAAAGAAGCTATTGCAAAAGCGGAGGCTATTTTACAGCGTGTTGGTTTGTATGAGAGAAAATCTTTTTATCCCGGACAGCTATCAGGTGGTCAGCAGCAACGTGTGGCGATTGCACGCGCGCTTGCTGTTGAGCCGGAAGTAATGCTCTTCGATGAACCAACATCCGCACTTGATCCTGAACTGGTTGGGGAAGTATTAAGTGTGATGCGCGGCTTGGCTGAAGAGGGACGTACCATGCTGGTGGTTACCCATGAAATGGCTTTTGCCCGTGATGTTTCCAATAAAGTCATTTTTTTACATGAAGGTTTAGTGGAAGAGCAGGGCAAGCCCGAAGATATTTTTTCAAACCCTTCATCGGAACGTTTTAAAAAATTTATTTCAACCGTTTATTAAGCCTTAAAATCAGACCATTAAACTCTACTTTAAATAAGGATGTAACATGAGAAAAATTAGTATGTTAATCGCGCTCTTCACCTTGTCAGTTAATGTTGCGCAGGCGAAACAATGGACACAAATTCGAATTGGTGTCGAAGGTGCCTATCCGCCCTTTAGCCAAACAGAAGCTGATGGCAGCGTGACCGGGTTTGATATTGATATAGCCAATGCCTTGTGTGCTGAAATGCAGGCAAAATGCACTTTAGTCAAACAAGATTGGGATGGTATTATTCCGGCGTTAATGGCGCGTAAATATGATGCGATTATCGCCACCATGGATATTACCGAAGAGCGCAAAAAACGCGTTGCTTTTAGCAATAAATATCAGCATATCCCGGCCCGATTTGTCGCTTTAAAAGGTGCTGAGTATCAAGCTACCCCTGAGTTTATGGCAGGCAAAAAAGTGGGTGTACAGCGCGCAACTTCCATGGATCTTTATATTTCTGATAACTATCCACAAGCGCAAATCAAACGTTATGGCTCTGCCGATGAAGCATACCTGGATCTTAAAGCGGGTCGTTTAGATTATGTTATGGCTGACTCAGCGGCAATTTCCGGCGGTTTATTAGCCAAAGAAGGCGGTGATAAATTTGCACTTATTGGTCCGAAACTAAACGATCCTAAATGGTTTGGTGAAGGAGCGGGTATTGCCGTGCGCCAACAAGACAAAGATCTTGTGAACCAATTTAATGCCGCTATCAAAGCAATTCGTGCCAATGGCACATACCAAACAATTCAGGATAAATACTTTACCTTTGATGTTTATGGCGAAGAATAAACGCTGATTAAATGCCTCTGTCCCCCTCGTGCTGAATCTATAGATTCACACTCTGCGGGCTAAAAGGATGGGAAACCATCCTTTTTTATTAAAAAGAAATAATTATGCTTGAGTTACAAAATTACGCGGGAATATTACTTGAAGGTGCATGGTTAACCATTCAAGTTGCGCTTTTATCACTGCTGCTGGCTGTTTTTCTTGGACTGCTAGGCGCATTGGCTAAATTGTCGCATTCGGTTTTCTTAAAAGGCATAGCGACGCTGTACACGACTATCATTCGTGGTATTCCAGATCTAATTTTAATGCTGCTGATTTTCTTTGGTGGGCAGGTATTAGTTAACAATTTAAGTTACAACTTAAATGAATGGCTCAACCGGATGCTAACCGATTTTAATCCACAGCATGAGTGGACTGCCTATCTACCCGACTATATTAATATTAGCCCGTATATAGCGGGGATTATTACCATAGGTTTTATTTTTGGCGCCTATATGGCCGAAACATTCCGCGGTGCTTTTTTGGCGGTTGAAAAGGGGCAGTTAGAGGCCGCCACGGCTTACGGTATGAATAAATACAAACTGTTTTTGCGGGTGATGTTCCCCCAGATGATGCGCCACGCACTACCGGGAATAGGAAATAATTGGTTAGTTTTATTAAAAACAACGGCGCTGGTGTCAGTTATCGGTTTACAAGATATGGTCAAAATTGCCGGGGATGCGGGTGGTTCGACTCAACAACCTTTCACTTTTTATATCGCTATTGCGCTGATTTTTCTTTTTTTTACTTCTGTATCCAGTCTCCTTTTTCGTTGGGCTGAAGGTAAATATACAATTAAAACGAGGTAGAGATGGATTTTTCAATATTTATTAACGAATACCAGTTTTACCTCGCTGGCCTGTGGACCACAATTTGGTTAGTGGCGCTTGCATTGTTATTGGGGTTATTTATTGCAGTTCCGGTCGGGATCTTGCGCAGCAGTGAAAACTGGCTGATTAAAGGCCCTGCCTGGTCTTTTATGTACTTTTTTCGTGGCACACCACTGTTAGTGCAACTGTTTCTTATTTATTACGGTGCTGCGCAGTTTGACCTGATTCGTGAAACCTGGTTGTGGCACTATTTTCAGGAAGCGTGGTTTTGCGCACTATTGGCCTTCACACTGAATACCGGGGCTTATACCGCGGAGATAATAAGGGGGGCTATTTCGACTATGTCAAAAGCTGAGTTAGAAGCCGCTAAAGCCTACGGCATGAGTGAAAGTCAAATTTTACGCCGCATCACCCTTCCAAACTCATTACGTCGTGCCCTGCCTGCTTACAGTAACGAAATAATCTTTATGATTCATGGCAGTGCGATTGCCGGTATCGTCACTATTGTCGATATCACGGGTGCTGCGCGGGTGGTTAATGCACGTTATTATGCACCCTTTGAAGCTTATTTCGGGGCGGCTATCTTGTATATGTGTCTGACCTTCTCGGTTATTTTTGCTTTTAAAAAATGGGAAAGTCGTTACTCAACTCATTAAATATTTTTTACTCTCCTTATACTGCTCTTCAATCAAAGCTTATTTCGGGGCGGCTATATTGTATATGTGCCTGACATTTTCGGTCATTTTTGCTTTTAAAAAATGGGAAAGTCATTACTCAAATCGTTAAATCTGATTGACTCGCCCGTAAAAGACAGCGCTAAAAACGCAGCTTGTGTTGTTTTTAGCGCTGTAAACTTCTCTTCAATGAAAGCTTATACATTTATCCGCTCGGACAATTTTTGCTTAACTGCTCTTCACTTCTATAATTTATAAGCTATTGCTATTCTTGGCATAAATAAAAGTAGTAATATATTAATAGCTGTTTAATATGCTGATTTTTAGCCCCTGATAGATCTGAATACACGGAGTTGTGCAATGAAAGATGCTGGATTGATCTACGGATATTACTTAAATGAAAATCATGATATCAAGCCTATTGATAAGCTGAATACGCTTGATAAAAATAAAAGTTATTGGCTTCATTTTGATTATACTTTTGCAGAAACACAACAGTGGATCGAAAATTACAGTGAGTTGAACCCGGTTGTAATAGCTGCTCTATTAAATGAAGAGACAAGACCACGTGCCACTTTTATTGATAATGGTTTTCTTATTTCCTTACGCGGGGTCAATTTATCGCCCGACAGTGACCCGGAAGATATGGTCTCTATCCGTATCTGGATAGATCAGAACCGGATTATCAGCACCAGACGGCGTACTTTACTTTCTGCGCAAAAAATAGCGCTGGACATTGAGTCAGGAAAGGGACCGATATCTGCTTGTGAGTTATTGACTCAGCTAAGTTCAGAATTGATTTCACGAATGAGCCATACTATTAATGATATTGAAGAAAAATTAGCCAATATAGAAGAAAAAATCCTCGATAAAAATGTTTATATATTAAGAAATGACATAGTCGATTTAAGAAGGCAGATTATTGCGTTACGTCGTTATCTCGCGCCTCAACGAGAAGCCATGATGCAGCTGCAAAATGAAAAACACGCTTTCTTCAGCAATGAACAACGTTTTGAACTACGTGAAGCGCTGGATAATTTAATGCGTTATATTGAAGATCTTGATTCCGTCCGTGACCGAGCCATAGTCGTACAGGAAGAAATTGCCAATAAACTCAATGAGCAGTTAAACAGCCGACTGTACGTTTTATCTATTATTACTGCTATTTTTCTGCCTTTAGGTTTTTTGACCGGATTACTCGGTGTCAATGTTGGCGGGATACCCGGCTCTGATAATGCCAATGCCTTTGCATTATTTATTGGCTTTTTGTTGCTAATCATTATTGTCCAAGTGGTCATTTTAAAAAGAAATAAATGGTATTAAAAATTTTATTTATCAATATATTATGGAAAAAAAATGCAATTAGATGATTTGATAAAAATATTAAACTACCCGACAATCTCCGTCGTTGGTCAGAAAATCACCATCGGCCAATGGTTGCTGATGCCAATCGTTTTATATGTAGGCTATTTACTGACAAAAGGGTTGGTGAATCTTATATCAAGACGCTTGATGTCCAAAAAAACAGATCCTAATCTGATTCATCTGATCAGGAGAATTATTTATGTTTTAGCCATCTCCATCTCTCTGGTTACCATCTTAGATTTAATTAATGTACCTATTACCGCTTTTGCTTTTCTTTCGGGGGCGATCGCCATCGGCTTCGGTTTTGGTGCACAAAATATCATTAACAACTTCATCAGCGGATGGATTTTAATGTGGGAGCGACCAATACGTATCGGCGACTTTTTAGAAGTTGATAATGCCAAAGGGGTGGTAGAGGAAATTAATACCCGTTCAACCAGAATCCGGCGCGTCGATGGTGTCCATTTACTTATTCCCAATAGTAAATTATTAGAAAACACCGTGGTTAACAGGACACTTGTTGACCATGTTATGCGCACATCCGTGAGTGTGGGGGTTGCATACGGCTCTCCTGTGAAAAATGTTGCCGGATTAATTTTGCGTGCAGCTAAAGAACAATCGGCAATATTAACAAATCCTCCGCCCGTGGTTACTTTTGAAGATTTTGCTGACAGCTCCTTGGT
>JBLIEH010000174.1:0-4923 GCA_047632875.1 Psychromonas sp.
AAATATCCGTTATTATAACCATCATTCAGTCCCATCGGCTGGTGCATATTTAATCGAGCTTATATTGGATAATCTATCGGGAGCCATAAAAATTTCTGAAATATCCGTTATTATAATCATCACTCAGCCTCGTCCGATGCAGAATATTCAATTGAGCTTATATTGGATAATATAGGCATAAATATTTTCAATGCTAAAGGCTGGAAGGCATCCCAATGGTCTTCCAGGTTGTCATAACAGCGATTGATATAAGGATCAGATCCTTCTGAAAAACCACGGTCACTGGAGAAACACGCTAATGCCGCCTGCTGCGCTTCAGCAATAGTTGCAAACTGCAGATCTTCAAAGACAAAACAATCGGGCTGCAGTAAATGCACCATATTGCACCAGGCAAAAGCGCTCTGTATAAAAAAGGGTAAAGGTTGCTGCAATCCCGCTTCATATAACGCCAGCAGTTCACTTATTTGGCGGTAGGCATAATCCGCGGGTAACTCTTCAAAATAGAGTCCATTTTCCTGGCCAAACAGACTGGAGTTCAGATTTTGACCATAGGCGATGCAATAGCAAAGATGCTCTAACCAAAGTGTTAAAATATCCTTACCTTTAATATTTCCGGTTTTAACCCGAACTAAACCATTTTCACAATGATCACTTAACTCACCGAATAAACGTTTTTCAGCAAACTGAATATCGATATTAATGGTTTCAATCTCACCAATAAAATAACTCGCGGTTAAATCCGCTAAGTCTTCCATTTGCGCGAGATCTTTATTAAAGATCAGTGCCGCAAATTCGCTAAAAGGCAATTCTCCGGCAGCCCTTTTTTCAATAAAAAGGGAATCTAAGGATTTTCCCTCCAGGGCATACCCAAACTGTTGATGTTTAAGGTGATACTTCTGCAAATTATCTAAAGAAAAGGGTTCGTCATTGTCTTGTTCGCTATCATCCAGCTCAAAATAGACTTCCAAGCGCTGATTAAAGAAGGCCTTGCAGGGATGTTTCAAAAATTTTTTCAATTGCTCTAAGGGCACGTCAATCAGTGGCTGATCCAAAACCAGAAGGCGATTATCGCTATCTTGCCCGGCATTTTGGGAAAAGTTTAATGCTTCCCACCAATTCGGGTTGTAGGTTTTAAAGTCTCCCTGGTAATAACTTTCACTAAAGCTTTGCATCGGATAGTGAGAGGAAATAAATGCTTTTAAGGCTTTTTCTGCCACAGGGCTTTTATCCTGCTGATTAGCCTTTAATACAAAACTTTGCTGGCAATAGTTGAGTAACTCCGAGACTAATACACTGGGCATTTTCTCGCTGTTATCATTGATATCCCGGCCAATATAACTGATATAAAATTTATCCTGCGCTGACAGCAGCGCTTCTAAAAACAGATAACGATCTTCTTCACGGCGGGAACGATCACCTCGCTTGCGGTGCCCGGCCATCAAATCAAACCCCATGGGGACAATACTGCGAGGGTATTGACCATCGTTCATGCCCAGCAGACAAACGACTTTAAAGGGGATAGAGCGCATCGGCATCAAGGTACAAAAATTAACTTGCCCTGCTAAAAAACGTTGGCTGTTTTCCTGACCCGAGAGATGCGCTTCTAGGTGTTCAATTAAGACAAATAATGAGATAGGTTGGGTAAAATCAGCCTGCCCGGTATGCGCTAATAAATTATCCAGTTCATTACGGATAATGGATAATACCGCAGTGTTATCGTCATCTTCGCGGTAAAAGTCTTCCAGCAGTTGATACACAAAAGCTTGCCACTGCGCAGCATTATAAGACTGCTTTAAGCCTTCTTGTAATTGTATTAAGGCATCAATAAAGTCGATAAAACGTCCTAACAAATCCCCCTGCAGCCCCTGCACTTCATCATAGGCTGAAATACCTTCAAACAAGCTATCACTCATAGCATAACCGAGCAGCATACGCCGAATGCCAAATAACCAACTGTTCTGCGACAGTCTGGGTAAATCCCATTGCGCAGCACTTTTTTCATCTAAGCCCCAGCGAATACCACTTTCGTTGATCCACTTTTGCAGCAACACAAACTCATCTTGATTCAATTTGAAACGTTGTAAAATAGCAGGCACTTCCAGCAGGGCTAAAATATCTTCCCGGGTATAACGCGTCTGATTGAGATTTAATAGCTGTAAAAAACTGATCAGAATAGGATTTTCCTGCTGAGCACTGACATCAGAAATACTAAAGGGGATAGTCCGATTTTGTTCAACGCTGGCAAAAACCGCCTGCACGTAAGGCGCATAGAGATCAATATTTGGCACCATCACGATAATATCTTTCGGCGTGAGGTTATTATCCGCAGCAAACATCGCTAACAAGTTATCGTGTAATATTTCCACTTCGCGCATCACACTGTGACATAAGTGTAAGGTCAGAGAGTTATCATCTAAGGCAAGGCTAATGCGTTTACTTGCATCCCGGCTTAATGATTGACTGCTATCCTGCAGGTCTAAGACATCGGCTTGGATATGATGCAGCAAACTATCACGATTAATATCGACAAAAGCATCCACTTCTTGCTGCTCCAGGGAATACAACTGAAACAGAAAATCACGTCCCATTTTGCCCATCGAAGCGAGCAGAGGATTACCCACTTCACTGTCGGGATCGCCGCTTTGCGCCCACTGTAAATGCGAGGCATCTTTTTGCCAACTCGAATCCGGTAAATTTTTAATGGAACCGCCACTCACGGTTAATTTCTGACGACTTTGCGCAAAACGTTTGGCTAACAATTTAGGATCAACAATGTCTGCCCAATAATAACGACAGGGATTAGTTAACAAAAAATGCACATCACAATGTTCAGCTAAGCCTAATAACGCTTGCAGATAGGATTCCGGCAGTGCCGAGATACCAAAGACAAAAATACGCTTCGGCAGGTGATCCAGTGTTTTTTTAGTGGCCAGTGTGTCTAAAAAGTCTTTATATAAACCGGCGCGATGATAGGCTTTGCCCTGCGCTTTAAATGACTCGGCAATAGTCAGGGTGAGTTTTTTCCATAACTTGGCTTGCCAACGCTGATCCTCTAACCACGCCGGTATCGATTGTTTATTTTCCGCATTCCACTGGCTGAGTTCCTGTTCAGAGGCGTTTTCCCAAGCTGCAATCCATTCCGGCCGATAAACCAAATATTGATCAAAAATATCAGCTATTTTTTGGCTTAATTGGAAACGCTTGCGCAGGTATAAATCATCTTCGAGATAATGTAATAAAGCCGCAAAATCGGGATCCTCTAAACAACCCGGTAAGAGACGCATGATCTGCCAGGTCATCGACATTTTATTAAAGGGGCTTTTATCCGGGACATCTTTTAAAACATGTTTAAACTGCTGCCAGATAAAACTTGCAGGTAAAGGAAAATCAATATTTGCACTGATCCCCGTTGATTGTGCTATTTCTAATTGTAACCACTGCGCCATGCCCGGGCTTTGTACTAGAATCGTTTCGCTTGCAAAGGGGTCCGTCAGCTTCGAACCCTGCATTAAAGCCACCAACAGATCTTTTAAAAGCGCCAGTTGATTTGAATGATATACCTGAAACACGAGTCTCTTCCCTGTTTAATTTATAGAACACCCAATCCCTCATTTTCCATTCAGTTGTGGAGGTTAAAATGAATCACTTAATTAGTGGAATTGGTATGATTTTTAAGAGCATAACACTGCCGGGCATTTCACAAAAACAGCCCCGGACAAACTCGCTTTAACAACCTTAATAAAAAGATTAAAACACGCATCAATGGAACATTGACAGTGCCGAGAGAGCGTTATCCGCATCTATATCATGACCGGCGTCATCTATCTGTAAAATAGCGCGCAGTTCAGATTCAATCTCCTGTCTGATATGTTTAATTTCACTGTTTAATTTATTAAAAAGACTGTGCTGCTCTTCATTGATACCGTTTGTTAATGTTTGCTTTGCGAATAAACCCAGTGCTGTAGCAGTGGAAGCATGCGATTTAGAAACTTTTTTAGCCGTGACAGCGGAAAAATAAACTTTATTTCTATCATAAAAAGAGACAAAGGAAGTAAACCTAAGCATAGCTGAATCATAATTTTCCTGTGGTGATAGCGTGTTGTCACTGCTGTTCATCTCTCCAATCGCCAGATCAAAATCCGCAAGGTATTTGTAACATTGGTCAATCACTGCGACACGTTTTTCAATGAGGTGAGTGTGAGCAAGTCGCAGGGAGTGTCGATCAACTTTTAACTCATTTTCCAGAGATTGTATTTTTTGTGCATGTTTGACTTTAAGCGTTTCAACATAGGAATCAAACTTAAGCTTTTTTTTATGCAATGCTCTCTTGTGCCAAACTTTTGCAATCCAGAATGCCAATAAAAAAATCAGTAACCCGCCCGCAATTAATGCAATCATGCTCAGTTCAAACATTATATTCATCGCTCGCAACTCCTATCTTAAAAAACAGACCATTTATATGCTCAGGCTTGATTTTTTAAAAAATACAATACTTGGCATAATCCCTGACTTCATTTGCCGTTAAATCCCCTGTAGATTTTTTTTCTAAATATCGACACCACTCTTCACTACCCACTTTAGGAGTGCAACCCAAAACAAACAAGCCCATCAATAAAACACCAATAAATTTTTTCATAAATATCGACACCACTCTCTTCTGGCCACTACCGACAATAAGGGGAAACCCAAAACAAACAAGCCCAGCAATAAAACACCAATAATTTTTTTCATAAATATCGACACCACTCTCTTCTGGCCACTACCGACAACTCATTACCTACTTTAAGGGGGCAACCACAACAAACAAGCCCAGCAATACAGCACCAATAAATTTTTTCATAAATAACACCAAGATGTTACTTTTTCTAATTAATAATATACCCAATCCTCTTGAATATACATTTTCAGATGGATTGGTACCAA
>JBLIEH010000175.1:0-4876 GCA_047632875.1 Psychromonas sp.
CGTATCGATAGTGGTGGGGAATGCAGATAAATCTATATTCATTTTTACTTTCCTAATAATGTCAAATGAGCTATTGCTCAAATTATATAAAGCCCATGGTTATAAAGCAGAATCAACCAGAGTGCTTTGTGTTGATCGAAATAAAGATTGATTATGCGAAGTTACGAACAAAAAATAACACTAAATCAACCAATTGAATTTTGATTACATTTTAGCACGACATTTATCAATAATTGAATATTGAAGATGCACCCCGCTAAAAATAAATGAGTTGTTAAGCTGTTATTTCATTTTTTCCTAAAGGGTAATATTAATAATTGATATAAACTCAATGGCACTGTTAAACCAAACTCTTTTAACCCCTGCTGCATTTGCGGATAATCAACTTGAGGGCGAGCCCTGTAAGTTGAAAATAATTTATCCCAAATGATTAAATTAAAGCCATAGTTACTGTTCGTTTCTTTGACAATTTCTGAATGATGGATCCAGTGTGTTTCTGGCGTCACTATTAAGTAACGTAAAAATTTATCAACAAATTTTGGCAATTTAAGATTACTGTGGTTAAAAAGTGCCAGACCATTTAACAATACTTCAAAAATGATCACCGCGACAACGGGGATCCCCATCAATAACACAAATGCCATTTTAATTAACATGGAAATAATAATTTCAACGGGATGAAAACGCACGGCCGAGGTGACGTCAAGGCCAAGCTCCGTATGATGGACCCGATGTAAACGCCACAATAAAGGCACGTTATGCATCACCACATGCTGCCCGTAAATAAGCAGATCAAGCATTAATAAAGAAGTTAAAAGCGTCACAATGAAAGGCAGTTCAATAAAGTTAAACAGGCCGATAGAATGCTCACTGGCATACTGCGCAAGACCCACTGCGAGGACAGGAAAAATCAGCTTTAAGGTGAAAGCATCAAGCAATACAATGCTTAAATTAATCATCCATTGCTGGCCACGTGGGCATTTTCTTTTCGCCAGCGGAAACAATAATTCGGCACTGGCCAGCAGGACAAGCAGCCCCAAAAATATGCTTGGTCTGATAATATGCTCAAATTCGATTAATAAATTCATTTTCTGTTAACCTTTTCTCTTCAATTTTTAATCGACTTCATCCGTTAACAAGCCGAACTTTTCTGGTTAATTTCTCTGGTGAAATTAACGCCAGGATCATGCCCAAAAGAGAGCAGAGGCCTCCCACAATATGAAACCAATATATTGATTCACCTAAGAATGTAATTGCCAATATGGCACCAAAGAGCGGCATTAAGGTGATCGATAATGAAGCCACTTCAGCGCCAATTTTTTGCACCCCATAGGTCCAAAAAATATAAGCGAAAATTGAAGGAAAAACCCACAAATAAGCTAACAATCCCAAGTGCGATAAAGAAGGCCAATAGAATCTAAAAAACAGTGCTTCAATTCCGTAGGCAAAAATCAAAAAGGGTAAACCCAGCATGATTAAAACGTAAAGAAGGATAAATGGCGATAATTTAATGGACAGTTTTTTCAACAAGACAGTAAACAATGACCAACTTGTTACCGCAGCTAACATCAATAAATCACCTTGACCGAGATTAAGCGTCAGTAATTGCAACAGTTGCCCTTGGGTGAGGATCAGCAGAACACCTATTATCGATACCGTTATCCCGATCAGTTGCAGTAATCGGGGCCGGTTGCCTAAGACTTTCCAGGCAATTAATAATGTCGCGACAGGTATTAAGGTATTGATCAGGGTTATATTAACAGCAGTGGTAAAATTAGCAGAAAGATAGAGCAGGCTGTTGTAGAAAGTAATACTTAATATTGCAAGTCCCGTCAGAGGCAGCAGCTTAGGGCGAATAACCGGCCAATTTTTTATTGTGCCCGGCAGAGCAAAGGGCGTAAGCAGTATAAAAGCCCCTAACCAGCGAAATAGATTGATCGCAATGGGCGCAACTTGATCCATATAACCCCGGGCTAAGGTTGCGTTGATAGCCCAAAACAAATTGGTAAGAACTAACCCGAGGAAAGCAAGCCAGAAAGTACGTTGAGTAGACAAGTTTATCTCCATAAAAAAATATTTTTAAATTAAAAACAATAGAATAATCACTAATCCAGGGATTATTAAAAGTTGCGGTAAACTGCTTATCAGAGCAATTTCAGTCATAACCTCATCGTTCATTGACTGTTTTTCAGCAACCACCACATGTGACATCTGGGTGCTATGAAATACACGCTTATCACCAAAAAAAACAAAAATTAGCAATTTATTTCCACCCGGAAAGCGCTGAAATTCTCAAACAAAAATAACGATTAATTATAAGCGGCTGCTATGAAAGTACAATCAATGTTTTGGGATCCACTCATTCGTTTTTTTCATTGGACAGCAGCAGCCACCTTTCTGCTCAACTTCCTTGTTTTTGAAGAAGGAGCTACAAACCATCGCTGGGCGGGAGATTTTATTTTAGCGGCCTTGGCAATCCGTCTATTAAGGGGATTTATTGGCTATAAAAATGCACGTTTTAAATATTTTCACCTACAGCTAAAGATATAAAGCAGCACTTAACTTTACTTAAATCAAAACAGTTTGAAGTCTCAGAGGGCCATAATCCTGTTGGAGGGGTAATGGTCTTCGCATTATTATTTTGTCTGTTAGGCACCGCCCTCACGGGTTGGATGATCGGATTAGCTGCATTCTGGGGGAAAGTTGGCTTGAGGAAATACATGGATTAATAGCGAGCACAATCATGACATTGATTGATATTGATGTGTCGGCAGGCGTCTTGTTAAGTTAAGCAAATTTGGTCCGGTGAATTTAATTAAACAGATGATCACCGGGAAACGGGAAAAATAACCTAAATGACTTATTTTTCCTCCAAAGACTTAGAAAAAGGTTTTGAATAAAAAAACCAATCATGAGCACAGTTTTTCTATCCCAGATTTTGTAACTATTAAAAGGGTGCTAAAGTTTATTTTATTCTGAAGGGTAAAAATTAAGCGAGAATAAAATGAAATTTTTTAACAAATTTGTCCTGATTGCACTCACAACAACTTTTTTTTTAAGCGCATGTGGTGATCCGGCCATTCCACAAGAGGGTAAACAATACGTCGCTCTGCCGACCCAGCTTGAAGATAAAACGCTGCTACCCGTCATGGAAGTTTTCTCGTTAACCTGCAGTCACTGCCGTAAGATGGAAAGTTTTCTTGCGCAGATCAGCAAACAATCCGGCGCCGAGATCGGGAAAATACACGTTACATTTAACCAGTCCGCACGTGCAGCTGCTATCTTCTATTATGCCGCTGAAATGCAGTTAAGTGACAAACCGGGAGCCCTGTTGATGGATGAACTATTTGCAGCAATACAGATGGCCAACGACACACCGGCAGCGGAGAAAAAAGCGGCGATTGAAAAGATATTCAGGTCACGAGATATTATTATCCCCGAGCAATTTAACACCCAACAAAACCAGCAATTAATGAATAAAGTTGCTCTCGCAGAGCGTTTATCAACACAATCCGGTATTAACTCAGTACCGACTTTTATTGTTAAGGGCCGTTATCAAGTGATCGCTGCAGGTCATGATAATCCTGAGCAGATAGCAAACACTATTCACTACTTACTGAACAAATAATGGTGCCTCTGTCCCTAAAAGCAGCCGGTAAAACTGAATTATCAATTCTGCTCAGCAAATAATAGCAGTGCTATCAATAAGCTGTCGTCAGACAAAAATGCATGACGACAGCCATTATATAAATTGAGATAGGTCCGTCCCGAAGACAATAACGGAAACGGCTCCCGCGCGATTAAGCCGAGAATATTACCCACTAACGAAGCGGATCTTTCTTCGGTGCGGCAAGCCCCAACATTTCAGGAAGATCACGTTGAACAACATGTGAGTAGTCTTTGTTCAAAGATTTGAAAACTAACTGCGCAGTTTGATTATTAAGCGATTTATTCAACAACCCTAAAAAACTTGGGTCGGCGACCAACATCACCTGATTACAACGATTTTGCTTACGTTCATCGTCTAACCAGCCAGCCAGTTCATGCGCAAACCGTTCGGCTTCGATTTGCTTGGGGTTATTTGCCGGAACCAAGGTGCCGTGTCCTCCACCCTTTGCATTGCTGTTGCCGGGACGGTCACTGACCAGATCACTGCCTTTCTGCCGACTTTCCGGATGGCTAAACTCTTTCAGTAAACTAAACTCTTCATGCGCCTGGTAGCTAAAAACCCGAGCAGCACTTGCATTTGTGACCATTACCAACGTCTTTGACATAACATCTCTCCTTTTGATTCAACACGCCCATTTTCAGTATAGACGCTATTGGATAGCAGAGTAGCGTTACCTCGTGGAAGAGACCTAACACAGGATGCGGGTCAAAGGCAGGTTAATTTAGCGCTCTTCTCTAACATTATCATCCGATTTAGGCTCAAGGTGATGGCTAAATATTCTTTAATAATTTCTTCGATAACAGCTCCTGATGCCTTGGATACCTAAGAATTTCCTGTTTTATCGGCCGTTAGTAAAGTAGAGAAACTGGTGTCAATATTAAATTGTAGCATTCGGCGGACTGAGCGATCTAAGCGGCAATTGGTTAACTCCGTACAAGCATCAGCGAACCTTAAGTTTATCGTCAGTCAATCTAAAGGTTAAGAACATAAAATTGTTGGACTATCTAAAATATGGAAATGTTCAATATGCAAGCGCGCCCCCTTAAAAATATAAAGTTGCCAACCCCCATTATCATTAAATGTAAATATACTGATCATTTTAGCGGTATTAGCTATCTCAGTTAATGTGGTATTTCCATTTCGACTAAGCGCCTTTCCGACTGCTTATATCTTAAATGATGTAGTGAATTTTCTCTTCATTATAAT
>JBLIEH010000176.1:0-4844 GCA_047632875.1 Psychromonas sp.
GTGGTCACGACGCCCCAAATGCCAAAAGGCAGATCTGCGCACGCCATCAATATCTTTTGCCGCTTTTATCGGGTTATTAAATGACATGTTTACCTGCTTGCAGATGAATGTACATAGTCCATGATAGCGAGAAAGTCCGACTTCTCAAGTTCTCTTTTCAAAAAAGACCTTAAGGGATGTGAATGTGGATTTATCCTTGCTCTAAGTGAAAACATCCTTATAATATGCCGCCCGATTAGGGTTCCATCGGCGTGAATAAATATCGTTTTATTCACTGACAAAATAAAATACAATTTAATAGCGGGTTCCCTCACCCCGCAAAGTTTATTTAAAAATTAAAAAGGTAAAATCATGTTATCACTCACAGCAGTTCAAATTCGCCGTGCGCTTGTCGTACTGGTTAGTTTCCATATTTTAATTATCAGTGCCAGTAATTACCTCGTGCAGTTGCCATTTACACTCTTTGGTTTGCATACCACCTGGGGAGCATTCAGTTTCCCGTTTGTGTACCTTGCTACCGACTTAACGGTCAGAATTTTTGGTCAGCAATCAGCGCGCAAAATAATTATTAAAGCGATGCTGCCGGCGTTAATCATTTCATATGCAATAGGTGTTATCTTTCATCAGGGAGGATTTAAGGGGGTTAGTGCGTTGACCGAATTAAATACCTTTGTATTGCGTATTGCATTTGCTAGTTTTGCAGCTTATTTTGTTGGCCAGTTAATGGATATAACTATCTTTGCAAAGTTACGCCGCACTCGTTCCTGGTGGGTTGCACCGGCATGTTCAACGGTAATTGGTAATTTAGTTGATACAGCTGTCTTTTTTGGATTAGCGTTTTATGCCTCAAATGATCTGTTTATGGCAAAAAACTGGCCTGAGATAGCCACTGTCGATTATACGTTTAAACTGATTGTGAGTTTAGGCCTGTTTTTACCCGCTTATGGTGTTCTGTTAAAGGTACTTGAACGCAAACTGGTTACGTTACCTGCGCAATCGCGTTTTGCTTAATACCTCTCCGTAGCTATCATTATCTGTTGATCATCTAATCATTCACCGCTAACACTTATCATAGCGGTGATTGATATTTTCCCTCTGTTTTATTATATCAACGCCACTCATTAAGCTTCCTTTAAGGCCCGCTGCGCGATGACATTAAAAAGCGACTCAGCTTACTCCTGCTTCACTATTTTCACTGGCTAAATAAATATGATTATCAATATCATTTTACTTGAACTGTGACTGTCATAAAAACTTCATATCTGTCCTTTATAGTATCGTGGTCACCAACTGACCAGATAAAGGATAATATTAATGAAAAATTTAAATACCGTTAAAAAAACATTTTTAGCACTTTCTATCACCCTTGCGAGTTGTTCAAGCTTTGCACAAACACCCGTTAAAAATGTTATTTTGATGATTGGTGATGGTATGGGGCCTGGGCAAATGGGGCTGTTAGAAGAATACGCCCGTAAAGCTCCGCATTCCATTTATAATGGTCGTGATACTGCGCTTAAAACGATGATCGATAATGGTGTTCTAGGCATGTCACTGCACAGTCCTGCAGATGCTTTGGTGGTTGACTCGGCTTGTTCGGCTTCGCAGTTAGCATCGGGTGTTAGTGCGCCTTCTGAAGCCCTAGGCATTGATGTCAACGGCAATCATGTTGAGAGTGTATTAGAAATAGCAAAAAGTTTAGGTAAAGCCACGGGACTCGTTTCTGATACGCGTCTAACCCATGCAACCCCCGCCGCATTTGCATCTCATCAAGCACACCGCTCATTGGAAAATGAGATAGCCGAAGAGATGTTGGCGACTCGTGTTGATGTCATGTTATCGGGTGGGCTGCGTTACTGGATACCAATGTCCGCGAATGAGGGAGGCGCTGTATATCAAAAACTGCTTAAACAAACCGGTGGTGATATTAAAATTAAATCTAAACGTAACGATCAAAAAAATCTATTAACCCAAGCTGAGGGCGCTGGTTACTCAGTGGTACATACACGTGATGCACTTGCAAACGCGCCGGGCGATCAGATTCTTGGTTTATTTGCATACTCAGGCATGCAGGATGGTATTACCTATAGCCATACTAAAGACTCGCCAGCGCGTTCTATGCCAAGTTTGAAAGAGATGACCATCAAAGCGCTGGATGTGTTATCCCAAGATCCCGATGGATTCTTTTTAATGATTGAAGGCGGGCAGATTGATTGGGCCGGGCATAATAACGATGCGGGAACCATGTTACATGAAATGCTTAAATTTGATGAAACGGTAGAATATGTTTATGAATGGGTAAAAAACCGTCAAGACACATTAGTGGTGGTGACGGCCGACCATGAAACCGGAGGATTTGGTTTTAGTTATTCCCGTGCTAATACACCAAAAGCCGAAAAACGAACAGGCATCGCGTTTAAAGATCGTGACTATAAGCCGAATTTCAACTTTGGTAATGTGGATACTTTAGATAAGTTATATGATCAGAAAGAAAGTTTCGGCAATATGCTGGCTGAATTTGATAAAACAGATAAATCGCCTGAATCATTGCTGGCAATAGTTAATGCCAATAGTGAATTTAAGATAACCCTGGCGCAGGCAAAAGAGATATTAGTGACCGAAGAAAATGAATATTACGATCCTGATAACAAATACTTAAAACTTAAAACTTTCCCTAAAGTTAATGATTTTAAAGCTTTTTACGTCTATGGTGAAGAAGTTCGCAATGACTTGATAGGCCGGGCGATGGGCGAACAGCAGAATATCGTTTGGGGCACCGGCACGCATACGGACACGCCAGTTGCAGTGATTGCTTATGGACCCGATCAGGCTACCGCGCCATTTTCGACGCTTACTCACCATACAGAAATTGGCCGTTTACTGATTAAAACGGTACGGTCTGCACATTAACTGATCCCAAATCTGCATAGAGTAAAAAACCAAGGTGAATTATTCACCTTGGTTTTTTTGTCTCTAAAATATAACGAAGATAATCGCGCTTTAATTGAGACTTTTTTGAACCAGCAAGAGTGCGGTTTCATGCTGTGCATGAACAAAAGAGTGAATATTCAGATCTGCCAAGGTATTTTTTTCCTCGTGATTACTAATTTTGACCACTAGGTTTGCTTGCGGATAATAATCTAGCACGGCTTCGCAAATAATTTTTTTGGTTCTGACGGTATTAACGGTAACGATAATACTGGAAGACTCTTCTATTTTGAGTGATTCTAATACCGGGAGTTTCTCTAAATGGCCAAAATAAGCCTTATATCCCCGTTTTCTTGCCACCAACACGTGTTGTAAATTATCTGAGATAATTAAAAAATGCCGTCTTTCTTTTTCTAACTCTTTTGCTACCAGTCGCCCTAGGGTCGAAAAGCCACAAATTATTGTATGATTAGAGTCCTTTATTGGGGTGATTTTATCGGATTCAAAAAATTCGACCACAAATAAAGAGGCTATTTTATAAATATTATTAACCATAAATGGCGTGACGATCATCGATGAAACCGCCACTAAAATCAAGAAACTGCCCAGTTCAGGGGTGATGATTTCTTGGCTGATGGCGATCGAAAAAATAGCAAAAGAAAACTCACCGACTTGGCAAAGCGCAATGGCCGATTTAACTGAATCACTTTTGTTGGATTTTTTGCGAATTAAAAAATAGATGATCAGCGCTTTTATCAACATGGTAAAGGCTAATACCGCGAACACTAAATGTAGATTGCCTGCGAAATAAAAGATGTCGATTTTAGTGCCGATAGAAAAGAAAAAGGCGCCTAATAAAAGGTCTTTATAAGAGGCTATATCTGACTCCACTTTAACATGATAAGTGGTTCCGGCAATGATCATACCGGCAATAAAGGAGCCTAAGGAGTAGGTAAATCCCATTTCATGTGCTAACAGTGATGCGCCCACCACAATGGTTAATACTGAGGCTAAAAACAATTCATCCAATCTGGCGGTGCTGGAAAAATGCAGCAGCCATTCGATTATTTTTTTACCTAAGGTAAACATAAAAGCAATGATTAAGGTCGCTGATATTGCCGTTTTTAATAACACGTCGGTAATTGATAACGTATCATTGGCCAAAAAACTAATCAGCAATAAAATGGGGATAACGGCCAAATCTTGAAAGACTAAGATTGCAACGGATTTGGTCCCATAGGGAGTAATAATATCCTTTGATTTTTTTAAATAAGTTAAAACGATTGCCGTGGAGGATAAGCTAAAAGCCAGTGCAATAATAATGGAGGAAGTGCTATCAATATTAAACAGGTAGTATGAAAGTATAAAAATAATCACTGAGCTTAAAGCGACTTGTATAAAACCATTCAGCAAAATGATCTCTTTCATTTTATTTAATTTAGAAAAAGACAGCTCTAAGCCGATGGTAAACATTAAAAAGACGATGCCAAATTCACCAATAAGCTCTAATGCATTAAGGTCATCACTGCCATTAAAATGAAAAATGTTACTGATAATAGTACCTGTGATAATGTAACCAATGATGTGCGAGACAGAGAATTTTTTTAGCACAATATTTAATATGCTGGCAATGGCTAATGAAATAAAGATGATAATCAGAATAGAGTTCATTTTTTTCTCTCAAAATAAGTCGAGGTGGTTATTAATAAAAGCAATAATCATACCAGGGAGTGAAAATTTAATTTTTTAACGGCAATAATGGTGCTTTTCTGCGATGCGCCCCTAAAAATGTATCACTAATTGTATTCTATAGGTTACAAAAAAGTTAAGTTAAATAAACTGTCGTGTTTATTTCTTACTCAATCCTGAGCATTTAGATCCAATGACAGCATATCCTTTGAGGCTCCTTTGAGCCGCGC
>JBLIEH010000177.1:0-4841 GCA_047632875.1 Psychromonas sp.
AGTATGAGATCACAGGTAAATACGATCTGCTACCAGATCGTTTTCACGTAAATGATCTTGTGATATTTGTCACTGTATATAAACAAACTAACTGTTCATTTTATAGGCGTTACGTGATTTAGCCCTGGCTGCAGAAGCTCTTTGCCAGTATAGTGAATTGTGTCGGTGTCATAAGTTGTATGCCGCATAAAGGCTAATGGCAACGAAATTTACTGTGCCAGATGGGCCCTATTAAGTGACAATACTGAGCTTATTTTGGGATACCCGGTGATCCTTTAGCAGCACAATAGGCTTATAATCACACCAGGGCATATACCTTGCGCATATACCCTGCGATAGAATGCCCTTAATGTAGATTCGGCACAAGCGACTAAACGGCTTCGTTATCCTCTTCGCCAGTACGAATGCGAATAACACGTTCAACGGGCATAACGAAAATTTTACCATCGCCTATTTTACCTGTTTGTGCGGTACCCATAATAGCTTCAATACAACGGTCAACATCTTCTTTTTTAACCACTAATTCTATTTTCACTTTGGGTAAAAAATCAACCATGTATTCAGCGCCACGATAAAGCTCAGTATGACCTTTTTGGCGACCAAAACCCTTCACCTCAGAAACTGTCATGCCTGTGATGTCAATATCGGCAAGCGCTTCACGAACATCATCCATTTTAAATGGTTTAATTATTGCTTCTATTTTTTTCATCGAGATCTCTTTATGTTATTTTTAAAGGAAAATATATCTCACTACTTTAATACTAATGACAGTAAATATACAGGTAGGAAGTGCAAAAAACGCTACGCCAGTTGTATTTTTAAATGCATTCCACTATAAACAAGAAAAGTGATTTTATAAAAATCAATCGATCTGCTTAATGCGCAGTTCGGCAGGTACTTCAAAAATAACATTTTCTTCAACACCCGGATTTTCAGTCACCAAGGTTCCACCCAATTTTTTGAGTTTATCTATCACCTCCTGCACCAGCACTTCGGGCGCAGAGGCTCCGGCAGTAACGCCAACCACTTTTACATTTTCAAACCATTCACATTTGATATCTTTTTCACTGTCAATAAGGTAGGCATTCACACCAACACAACTTGCTTTTTCCTGCAAACGATTGGAATTCGATGAATTGGTCGAACCAACCACTAAAACAAGATCGCTTCTTTCTGCAAGCGCTTTAACGGCATCCTGACGATTTTGTGTGGCATAACAGATATCATCTTTACGTGGCCCGTCAATCTTAGGGAATTTCTCACGCAGCGCTATAATAATATTTGCGGTATCATCTACCGACAGGGTCGTTTGAGAACTGAAACAAAGACTGCTGGGGTTTTTAACCTCTAAAGTGTCGACATCTTCAGGCGATTCAACCAAATAAATCCCACCCTGTGGATTATCATATTGGCCCATGGTGCCAACCACCTCGGGGTGGCCTTGATGACCGATCAAAATACACTCCTGCCCGCGACGACTTGCACGCGTCACTTCCATATGCACTTTGGTCACTAACGGACAAGTTGCATCAAAGATCTTAAGATCGCGACGTTTTGCTTCGGTGCGCACCGATTGTGCGACACCATGTGCACTGAAAATAACGATACTGTTCTCAGGTACTTCATCTAACTCTTCGACAAACACGGCGCCACGGGCTTTTAAGCCATCAACCACATACTGGTTATGCACAACTTCATGACGAACATAAATGGGGGGAGTGAAAATATCTAAGGCACGATCAACAATTGAAATCGCACGATGAACACCCGCACAAAAACCACGCGGGTTGGCTAAAATAATTTCCATAAATAACCTTTATTTATTAGTCGTTCCTGACAGCTATCAGCTATCGGCCTATTTAGTTTAAAACTTCTAATACATCAACTTCAAAGGTGACCGTTTGGCCCGCAAGCGGATGGTTAAAATCAACGGTGACACTGTCTGCAATAATATCACGAATAATACCAGGTATTTCCTCACCATTCGGCTGCGTAAAGCTAATAATTGTGCCTATTTCTGCCGGCACATCACTGCTGAATTTACTTAATTCAAGGTGATGGATATTATCCGGATTAGGCACACCAAATGCTGACTCAGGGGGCAGGGTAAAGGTTTCTGATTGGCCTACCTGCAAACCCAGCAAACACTCTTCAAAACCAGGCGTTAAACTGCCATCTCCCATCACAAACTTTGCAGGTTTATTAGCAACTTTAGTACTGTCAACAGCAGATCCATCGCTTAGACGAATCGAAAAATGCATCACAACTTCACTTTCTTTTACAATCGACAGTTTATTAACTTCAGACATTTTTATTTCCCTTTGGTTCTTTCATTGGTTTTGCCTGTTTAGCAAACAAGGACTCAAAAATCATCATTGCAGCACCGATAAAAATAGCAATATCTGCAATATTAAAGGTTGGCCAGCGGTAAAAACCTAAATCAAAATCTAAAAAATCGACCACATAACCGAGCATCACACGATCGACTACATTGCCAAGCGCACCCGATAAAATCAATGCGTAGGCACAGTTAATCCAACGTTCGCTCGAAGAGTTTTTCTTTAATAAGTAAACTAAATAGCTGGAAACGATGATCGCAATTCCCGTAAACAGATATCTTTGCCACCCTCCTGCATCACCTAAAAAGCTAAAGGCTGCACCGTAATTTCGTGCGTGGGTAAAACTGAAAAATGAAAAAATCTGATAAGATTCATATAGATCTAATGATTGTATTGTCCAATACTTAGTCAGCTGATCAAGCACCAACATGATTGCGGCGAGCCATAACCAGCGTAAACCTGATTTTTCTATTATTTCTGCCATCTTACATCCCAATTAAAAAAACGCCTTAAAATATTAAGGCGTTTATATTAGAAAATCCAATTACGAGTATTACGCAAATTTACGGACTTCACCCGGCCCTTCAATATTAGTCAGGCAGCGACCGCATAATTCAGGATGCTGTTCATTTTGGCTAACCTCTTCGCGGTGATGCCAACAACGCTCACACTTCTGCGCGGCACTCTTGACCACTGAGACCAATAAACCTGTCAACTCAGTTTGCTGAGCCGATTGCGGGGCATCTGCCAGGAGCTTAACCTGCGCTTGCGAGGTGATCAGCACAAAACGCAATTCATCTTCTAAGGTTGCTAATAAAGCGCTTATTTCATCGGACGCATAAAGTGTGACTTCGGCTTCCAACCCGCCGCCAATCACATTCTCTTTACGAGCTATTTCTAAGGCTTTATTCACCTCTGCACGGACTAAAATTAACTTAGACCATGCAGCGGCGCTTAAGGTTTCATTATCCGACAAACCAAACAAACCATCATACCAAACCGTGGTGAACACAAATTCATCACGTGCACCCGGCAGACGTGCCCAAATTTCATCGGCGGTAAAGCTTAGAATGGGCGCCATCAAACGTACCAGCGCTTCTGCAACATGAAACAAGGCGGTTTGACAACTGCGATGCGCGTTGCTGTCCGCTTTAGCTGTGTACTGGCGATCTTTAATAATATCTAAGTAGAAACTGCCTAATTCGATAGAGCAGAAGTGGGTCAACTTTTGGTAAACCACATGCAGACTGTAACTGTCGTAGGCTTCAATAACCTCATTTTGTAATATTAATGTCTGCGCGACAATCCAGCGATCCAGCGCAACCATCTCTTCGTTAGGCACTAAATCCGTGCTTGGCTCAAAGCCGTTTAAGTTAGCCAGTAAGAAACGTGATGTATTACGGATACGACGGTAGCTGTCTGCGCTGCGATTGAGTATTTCATCGGAAACCGTCATCTCTCCGGTGTAATCCGTTGAAGCCACCCATAAACGCAGAATATCCGCGCCGAGATTATTCATCACAGTTTGCGGAGACATCACATTGCCTAATGACTTGGACATTTTTTTGCCTTTGCCGTCAACCACAAAACCGTGGGTTAACACTTCTTTATAGGGAGCTTTATTATTAATCGCCATACTGGTCATTAACGATGACTGGAACCAGCCCCGGTGTTGATCTGAACCTTCAAGGTAGAGATCCGCTTGTGCTTGTTCGCCAGACGCTAAGGTGTACTCATGACGTTTTGCAACCACAGATGCATGTGTTGTACCCGAATCGAACCACACATCTAAGGTATCTGTTACTTTGCGGTATTCTTCAGCTTCAAACCCTAACAGGGTTTCCGGCTCTAAATCCCACCAGGCTTGTATGCCCTCGATTTCAATTTTACGCGCAATCAGCTCCATCATTTCAACACTGTTCGGGTGCAGTTCATCCGTTTCTTTATGGACAAACAGGGTAATAGGCACGCCCCAGGTACGTTGACGAGAGATACACCAGTCAGGACGGTTCTCTATCATTTTTTCGATTCGTTGTTGGCCCCAACTCGGGATCCATTTAACACCTTCGACTTCCGCAAGTGCATTAGAGCGCAAATCTTTTTGATCCATGGCGATGAACCATTGTGGCGTAGCGCGGAAAATGATCGGGGTTTTATGTCTCCAACAATGCGGGTAACTGTGGTTCAATTTGACAGAGCAGAGTAAGGCATTCTTTTCTGCTAAGACTTCAAGCACACGGTCGTTAGCTTTAAATACATGTAAACCTGCAAAAAATTCTGTATCTTCACGGAAAACACCATTATCTGCAACGGGGTTAGCAACCTCCAAACCGTAACGCAAACCCACTGCGTAATCGTCCTGACCATGCCCCGGCGCGGTATGCACACAACCTGTACCCGCATCAACAGTGACGTAGTCGGCAAGAATGGCAGGCACCTTCAGGTCTAAGAAGGGATGGTTAAATAATTGTTTCTCTAAATCAGCCCCTTTACAGATAGCGA
>JBLIEH010000178.1:0-4823 GCA_047632875.1 Psychromonas sp.
TTGAGTCTGCAAAACGATTTATTTGGTGCAGAGCAAATGGGAAAATGCCCGATGATCTTCGGGTACATCGCTATTTATTAGCCTACGCTTCTGATTTCAACTTCCTGCCAACCGCATTACAGCCCCACGGTGTGTCGTTTTTATCGCCTGGTATGCAGGTTGTTACCATTGATCATTCTATGTGGTTTCATCATGATTTTCGTTTAGATGACTGGTTGTTATATGTCGTTGAAAGTCCCGTCGCATCGGATGGATGTGCCCTGGTGAAAGGCCACTTTTATACAAGGGAGGGGAAGTTAGTTGCTTCAACGATTCAGGAAGGCTTGATTCGGCAAAGAAAGGCAAGAGTGTTACCTAAAGATAAAAAGGGAAGTGATTAACCTCCCTTTTTATTCGTTTTGAACCAAGGCGCTAACCGATTGCTTGGCATTAACAGTTAATATCAAGCGAAACTGCGGTTATAAGGATTCAGTAAATGTCCGCGCCATCACGTCAGCTTTTTGCTCTGCTGTTAAAGAATTAAAACGCACCGCATAACCCGATACACGAATGGTTAGCTGCGGGTATTTTTCAGGGTGGTCGATTGCATCTTGTAATGTTTCACGACGCAGCACATTTACATTGAGATGCTGGCCACCTTCTTGCGCTGCGGGAGCTTGAACGGAAATTTCTTTGTATTCTATCTCACCCAAGTCTGCAAGAGATACAATCTGATCTTCAGCATAAGCATTGTCTTTCACACATAAACAACGTGCCTGAGCATTCGCTTCGTCTAATAACCAGAAAGAGTTAAGTAGAGATGTATTTTCAGATTTAGTAATTTGGATTCCAAAGGCCATGTGCAGCTCCTTAATTTGGGTTAATAAAAAACTGTAATAAAATTACAATGTGGGTTAGATATTTAATGTTTTATTTAATAAACATGAGTTAATTATATGGGTTGCTTTGATTGATGTACATTAATTTATCCATGTTTTTATTGTGGTTTATTTGATTGCTTCTTGATTTGAATCATTGCAAAATGAGCGTTTTTACTCTTCTGCGGTCAAAAGATTGTGTTGCAGTGATTTTTATCTATATTTTATTTTTGTGTGAATTATGATGAATCAAATAAACCGTTTTTCATCGATCATAATTGTTGCCAATATAAAATAAAGAGGGAAAAATGAGTTGGAAGGAATTTATTACAGAGCAAGAATCTATGGAGTATTACCATCTGCTTCAGGTGTTTTTAAAATCTCAAAAAAATGCAGGTAAAAATATTTATCCACCTGAGGATCTTGTTTTTAATGCATTTAATTTAACCCCGCTTGAAAATATTAAAGTGGTTATTTTAGGACAGGATCCTTATCACGGAGAAGGGCAGGCTCATGGTCTTAGTTTTTCGGTACCGGAAGGCATCAAAATTCCCCCTTCATTGCGTAATATTTATAAAGAATTATCCACTTCTATCGAAGGTTATAAAATACCTGAGTCAGGAAATTTGGAACATTGGGCAAAACAAGGTGTCTTATTGTTAAATGCGGTGTTAACTGTTGAACAGGCTGCTCCTGGTTGTCATGCAAAAAAAGGATGGGAAACCTTCACTGACAATGCGATTGGTGAAATTAATAGTGCGCGTAGTGGGGTGATATTTTTATTATGGGGAAGTTACGCCCATAAAAAGGGAAGTTTAATAGATAAGACTAAGCACAAAGTGTTAACTTCAACCCACCCATCACCTTTGTCTGCATATCGAGGATTCCTAGGTTGTAAGCATTTTAGTCAAGTAAATGAAATATTGGCTGAACGACAGGAGCAATTAATTGTCTGGTAATGTGACATAGTTCATCGGTTTATTTTTGTTGAGCCGATACAATGAAAGCTCTGAATCATTAATTTGTGAGTATCTGTTATGCTGTCTACTATCCATAAAGATCATGTAAATATTAGCAACCTGTTGAAATTGTTAAGAGAAAAAACTAAACTTTTAGAAAATGATCAACGGGTAGATTATCGCTTAATGAAAGCGATAATTACATATTTAAGAAATTATTCCGATAAATACCATCATCCGATGGAAGATATGATTTACGACTATTATTTGAAATATCGCATTGTTTCCGATGAAGTTGCCAATCGGTTATCGCAAGAGCATAAATTAGTAAAAGAAATTACTATCGAGCTGGATGAATTGTTAGATATGATTTTACTTGATGCCGTTGTCCCTAAAGAGCAGTGTATAGAAAGGTTAAAAAACTTTATAAAATTACAGTCAGCGCATATGGCCTATGAAGAACAAGAAATATTGCCTAAGATTGAAGCAAGTTTAACAGAAAATGACTGGAAGACGCTTGCACAGCAATGGCAGCATCAGGGGCACTCGGATCCCTTGTTTGGTGATAAAGTGGCTGATGAGTATAAAAAATTAGCTGAGCGTATTAAGCAAAGTTAACCCTTAAAACACAGCATAATAAAGCGATAAGAACCTTTTTACTCACTACTAGGTTGCTTTTGAACTATTAAAATTGTCATACTGCCGAGTGTATGACAATCTCACTCTGTTACCCTACAGCACCTATTTCGGTGGCTACTGTACCAATCTGCAAAACTAATTGATCTGTTTTTATATTTTAAGTCGCTTCAGCTAGACGTTTCATTAAAAAAATTAACTATTCCATTGTCTATTAAATTTATATCGCCTAGAACCTCTTTTAAAAATTGCTTAAAGAACATGCCTGTTTTTTACATTACAGATACAACGCAGAACGTTATGCTCTAAAAATTGAATCTCCCGCTTAAAAATTTACTCCCAAAAATATTGCTGATATCAGCGTCACTACCGAATTAATGCGACCATTATTTATTAATCTAATAAAGCTGTACTGTATTAGTTAAAATGACTGACTACTGACAATCTTAGTTTATGGACTAATAATTCTGCAGGCCATTACACGAAGAAGAATGTTAAATTTTATCTTTATCAGTATTTAATGCCCATAATCCCGATCATCATTTTGTTAACTTACTCACAAAAAGGCTCCATTAACATTAAGTGCAATCGCTTGCATGTTAGGGTGGTTTGTAGCAATATAACTGATTTTAAAAACAAATTTACAAAAATAGTACGATTAAAAGTTAGTCAGATAGATGAGCAATTATCAGTTGGTTTAATAAGTTGCTTGGTAAGGGAAGTGATAATTTCTGACAACATATAACTTAGCCATAGCAAGCAGCTTTATTTTTCGCATAGACAGCGACACATCAATACGTCTTACTATTTAGGAGTCAATAATGTTCCATAAAAAAGGTCCGAGTTAATTAAGGTCTCCAGAAATTACAGAAAATAACCAAGCCAAAAATGACTTTAATGTAACACATTAGGTTAAGGGGAGTTTTTAACAATAATTACGCCAATTTGTATTCTCTTTTGCTAGGCGATTGTCCATAAATTGTTATATGATTTCACCTTGCTCACTACTTTGATTCGGTCATTTTCTTTTTAAATTTGGCTATCTCTTTTTCCTATTCTATTTTTCTTTAATAAGGTCGGTATCATTTATGGCTACTATGCTAGATGTTTCGCGCAAAGCTGGCGTTGCTGTATCTACTGTTTCTCGGGTATTAAACGGCACGGCCAAAATTTCTCAGGCAACCTGTGATGCGGTTTTCAAGGCGGTTGATGAACTTAATTACCGACCTAATGTGTTAGCACAATCGCTTTCTAAACGACAAACCAATACCATTGGTTTAGTGATACCAAGAGGGGCGGGTATTTCTAGTTACCTTTCGCAACTAATTGAAAAATTTCAGGAAATGGCCGATGAAAGCGGTAAGTTTTTACTTATTGCGCAGGCAAATGATCAGCCGGATGGCGGGATGAAATCGATTCGCGCCTTGGTGGATCGTCGCTGTGATGCTGTCCTGTATTACCATAGTTCCTTTTTCAATAATTCTATGAATGAAGAAACCTTAAGTGAATTGATAGAGGAATTTGAGGTGCCATTAATAGTAATGAACTGCGAATTGCCTAAGCACCCGGACCATTGTGTTTGGTTGGACAATATCAAAAGTGCGTTTTTACCCGTTGAGTATTTATTTAAACAAGGACATAAACGTATTGCCTATATTTCAGGGCCTTTAAATCAAAAAAGCTCTAAAGCGCGGTTACGTGGCTATCAGCAAGCCCTTGATAAATATGGAACGGAATTAGACCCTTTATTATTAGCAGAAGGAGAGCGTACTTATCAGGGGGGGTATTTGGCCTGCCAGAATTTACTGGTGCGCAACTGTGATTTTACCGCGCTTTGCTGCTTTAATGACGGCATGGCGATTGGTGCGATGAAGGCGATACACGAAGCGGGTTTATCTATTCCTGAAGATATTTCTCTGTTTGGCTTAGATAATATTGAAATATTAGATTTTTTAGAGCCAAGCATTAGCTCAGTTTCTCAACCTATGAATGAATTTGTAACCCATTCAGCCAAGTTATTGCTATCTCATTTGAATAAAACGGAATTGCCCGATAGTGCCCGAAATGTATTTTCGGGTGAATTAGTGATACGAGAATCCGTGCGCAGTCTAAATAAAGCTACAAATTAGATTCAATGTGTTCTTCTGTTTAAAGTGATTTTTGTGATAGCCAGAAGAGGTGAGTAATGACTATCGATTGACCGCATGTAGTCAGCTTTATTTGTTTTTTAGCAATGATTTTAAGGTTGAGTAAGGTTATCCAGTAGGTGGCGAAAGTCTGAGATACCAAACTTACTTTTTATTATGAAATAAAAGGACTCAAGTTGTATAAACTAAAGTCCTTTTTCTTAAGGGTGCTTAGATCATTTAAT
>JBLIEH010000179.1:0-4768 GCA_047632875.1 Psychromonas sp.
AATGCTTTAATTTGTGCAAGACGGTTTAAATCACCCGTGGCTTCTTTGATGCCGATAATATTTTTTATTTTAGCAAGACGCGCGACCGTTTCAGGCAAGAGATCTACCGCTGTTCGGCCAGGGACATTGTACAAGATTTGCGGCAAATCACAGGACTCCGCAATCGCTTTAAAATGTTGATACAGCCCCTCTTGCGTAGGTTTGTTATAATAGGGAGTGACGTTAAGACCCGCTACAATGCCGCTGTTGGCGAAACGTTTGCTTAACGAAATGGCTTCTGAGGTTGAATTTGCACCATTGCCCGCAATAATAGGGATGCGTCCATCTGCAAACTCCAACGCTTTCATCACAACTTTTGCGTGGGTATCAACATCTAATGTTGCCGATTCCCCGGAGGTACCAACAGCGACGATAGCAGCGGTGCCAGATTTTATATGAAACTCTACAAGTTCTTTTAAGGTAAGGAAATCTATTTCACCGGTTTTATCCATTGGTGTCACGAGTGCGACAATACTGCCTGTTAACATCTTAAAGCTCCTCATTAGTGATTCATCAATGTTACTTTTGCAGGCTCTTAAAAACAAGCAATAAAGCGGATAGATTCAACTTCTTAAAGCAAAAATAAGAGATTGATGCTTGCGTTCCGCTTTTTAAACGATAATCTAGCCTGAAAATGAATAGCAGCTAACTGTTGAGGATAAAATGCATACTAATAATCATGATATTACCGTCTCTACCTTCCCATCAATAATTATCGAAGGTTCAAAAGAAAAACCCGTTTTAGTGGTTTTCTGGTCCGCACAAAGTCCAACTTGTAATACCTTGTTACCTTTGCTGGACAAATTACACGCTGAAAATGAACAGTCATTTACCCTGGCGCGTATTAATTGCGATGTAGAACAGCAAATAGTAGACCACTTTGGGGTGCAAACTGTACCCAGTGTATTTATGTTCATCGACGGGCAAGGGGTAGACGGATTTGCAGGGGAACAAAGTGAGGAGTTTATACGCACATTTATAGGCAAGCATACTCCCGACCAAAGCCAAGTTTTACTGCAGCAGGGACAAACATTATTTGCACAGGGGCAATTAATAGAAGCAAAAGCAACGTTTATTGAAGCCGCCAGAATGGCGCCTGATAATAATGATATCAAATTAGCTTTAGCGCAGGTTTATCTTGCAATAGGTCAACACGAAGATGCTAAACCTATTTTAGATATTATCCCGATGGCAGATCAAAACATGATCTACCATAGTTTAATATCGCAATTGGAATTAGCACAGCAATCAGCACAAACGCCCGAAATAACGGCCTTAGAAAAACAACTTGAAACTGCCCAGGATAGAATGGCCATCGAATATCAACTGGCCATTCAATACAACCATGCTAACCGTAATAAGGAAGCATTAGCCTTGTTATATAAACTATTAGTTAACGACTTAAACTACGACAATGGATCCCCCAAAAAAGCCATGATAGACATTCTCGCCACCATAGATGATCCGGATTTAGTCAGCGAATACCGTCGTAAATTGTATAGCCTGTTACATTAAAAGATAATAACCAACAGCTAACCGGAACAGAACAAACAATGCCTTACGGCGAAGCTCCGGACAGCTAAACTCTTAGCCGTTGGTTTATTCAAATTTGATAGGACTTTGCGGCTGTTTATTTACATGTAGTGTAAACAGATCCGGTCTGGCGTAGTGACCAACAATATCAAGTGCACGTTTAGAAGTTGCAACACGATTCAACTCTATTTCCGCATACAGTATTCCTTTTTCCCTGCGCATTGGACCGGCTATTATCTCTCCCCCCGGAGCAATAACCACAGAATCGCCCGGGTTTATCCAATCGTCTTCCTCAGGATACAAAACCTGTTTTTCAGGAAAGTCAGCCGGTAGGTCGCTCTTTGTTAAACACACCCCGCAACTGATCACCCAACACCTCGCCTCCCTTGCAATGTGCTGCATGCTACCAATCCATCCGTCACCACTGTCGTAAGTCGGTGCGATATATAATTCGATACCTTGGGCATAAAGGGCATATCTCGCTAAGGGCATATAATTCTCCCAACACAATAATGTACCTAACTTCCCGACTGGAGTATCTACAACATTTAAACCTGAACCATCACCAAATCCCCAGACCATTCGTTCAGGATTGGTTGGCATTAACTTACGATGACGATTAAGAATCTCTCCCTGCTCGTTGATGATCACCACCGTATTGTAAAGCGTTGCTCGACTTAACTTACCATCACGCTCGTTAAGACCACAAACAATGGTCACTTTATTGTCTTTGGCAGCTTCACAAAGAGCGGATAGCTCATGTGCATCTATATTTACCGCACTACTTAATAATCGCGCATGTAGTTGCTCACTTAACCCCCAATCACCACCGGGACGAAGCCGCCAGATCCAAGCGGGATATCCAGAAATATACGCTTCAGGAAAAACAATTAACTTTGCCCCTTGGCCGGCAGCCTGTTCAACAAAGCCGATTGCTTTTTCAATGGTTTTTTGACGGTTAAGTAATACAGGCGCTTCCTGGACAATCGCAATTTTAGGCATACTCATTACTCCACATTAAAAATCAACGGATGCAGTTAGTTTATTAAAAAACTACCTGGTAATGTTAGTTCACTGTGGAAAATAACAACAGAAGAAAGCCAAGGCCTAAGTATTAGAAAGAATAGTCGCAAAGAGGTAATGTCGAATGCTGCGCATTGTAAGACACGGCGTGAACAGCTCTCCAGCTGAGCCGGAGCATTTTGCCGGTTTAAACCGGAAAGGAGTTATCGTCAGCCCGAGATGTGCAAGTTTGAAGTTTTAAAAGAAGAAAAGCTTGCTCTGTCAAAACGAAGATGAGATATTTATGCGCTGCACTTATCTGTTTGTAAATTATACAAATTCGCTCATTTTCTATTCGTTTTCATGTGAGACATTAACAAACACTTGCCCTTCATTGTCTATATTGACATCCACCCCGATTGGGCAACAGCAGACTTCGCAGTCTTCTATATAATTTTGTTGATCGAACGAACAGTCGATCAGCAGTTCAATTATTTCACCACAATAGGGACAGTGCACTTTATCGGTAGCAAGTTTATTCATCGGATTTATCCATATTAGCCTGATCGTAGTTGACCATGTTGTAAATTAAGCCGTCCGCATTAATAAAATATTTTTCACTTTTCGGGCATTATGATAACCATTATATTCAGATAACTTTGCCCACATATAAGCTAATTTAATATCTTGAATCACCCCTTCTCCGCTAGAATAAATGAGTCCCAGTTTAAATTGTGCTCTTGGATCACCCTGCTGTGCCGCTTTTAAATACCATTTTGCCGCCGCTTTATAATGCTGAGCAACACCTGTACCGTTGTAGTACATTTCAGCCAGTTTAAATTGTGCTTTTGAGTCACCTTGCTGTGCCGCTTTTTGATACCATTTTGCCGCTGCTTTGTAATCTTGAGCGACACCCGCTCCGCTGTAATACATTTCGCCGAGTTGATATTGTGAATCAATTTCACCCTGCTCCGCTTTTTGCAGAGTAGACGCATTGGCAAAAACAGACAATGACATAAAGAGACAGATAGATATATTCAGTAATTTTTTCATGATTGGGTTTTCCCTTCATTTTTTAAGATATATGGTTTGTTAGGATACAAACCAGATTGAATGCAAAAAATTTAATGGTTGAGCTAACTATGTACGAATAGTACACAATAAAAGCACTAAAACAAGAAACTAATCTGCGCTATCGACATTATTCTTCTCCTGGCAAATGCTGCGCAATTTGATTAACAGGGCCATCTTTTGTATTTTACGGGATTAAAACAAGCGCATTTGATCCGAGATCATGTCATCAAAGTTTTTGCCGAGCAGCGGTAATATCGCTTCGGCTATTGGTTTCAGCTGCTTATCTATGTAGTGTTGATAATCAATTTTGGATTGCAGATAATCGCCAGGCTCGGGACCATTCACCGTAATCAGATAAGCGATCCGGCCACGACGCTGGTATTGCAATGGACGGCCTAAATTTGCATTAATCTGATCGGCCATACGCGCAGCCCGCACTTGCGGAGGGACATTTTTAAGATACGCGTCCAAAGGTCGGCGCAGGCGTTTGTGATAGATCAACTGCTGATCCAGCTGTCCTTCATTCAGCAACTCGACCGTCTCTATGATCAATCTGTCGATCGGTTGCTCAGCAAACACTTTAGCATACAGCTTTTTCTGAAAATTTTGCGCAAGTTCGGTCCAATCGGAACGCACGGTTTCGAGTCCCTTAAATAACATCACCTCACCGTCTGGAATTATTTTTAATCCGGCATAACGCTTTTTAGAGCCGGTATCGGATCCCCGTAAGGTCGGCATAAAAAATTTCTTGAAACAGGTTTCAAACTCAATTTCCAGAAAACAATCCAATTGGAATTCAAGATTCAGTTTGTTCAACCAATATTGGTTAATGCGTTTTTCAAGTACCTTTCCCCGTACCTCTGCATCGGTGGCATTAGTACAATGCTTTAACCAGACAAAGGTTGAATCGGTATCCCCGTAGACCACCTGCTCGCCCTGCTGTTCAATAAAATCTCGTGTTTCCAGCATGATTTGATGACCACGCAGGGTAATAGAACTGGCCAGACGGGTATCGTGAAAACGGCAACCCGCCGATCCCAGTACCCCGTACATACTGTTCATTATAATTTTAATCGCATGTTGAAAGGGTTGATTATTTTCTTTTTTAGCCGACTCTCTT
>JBLIEH010000180.1:0-4768 GCA_047632875.1 Psychromonas sp.
TATTTGATCCGGATCGGATGGCACGCATTGTTTGCGAAGGGGTATCCTTTTTTGTGGTTGCGCCAAATCCGGAAATTAATATTAAAGAAGCATTTGATATGATGCTAATCGCAGTAGAGCAGATGACGGAAGAGTTTGACTGCGTTGTTTTAAATGCCCAAAGAGAACCGCTAACCGAACAGCAATTTAGGGATGATCACAAGCGTCTAATGCGTTATGCCTGATTTAGCATAAATTCCAAGCAACAAGCTAAATGTAAAATAAAACCTCGGCAAGCGAGGTTTTTTTATAAAAAAAATATGGTATGGATATGAGTATAGAGAAAGAGATACAAGGATTAACGGCCTTATTAGAAGAATATAACTATCAATATTATGTACTTGATAATCCCAGTGTGCCGGACAGCGAATATGATCGGATTTTTCAGCAATTACTGGCCTTGGAAAAATCTCACCCTGAATATTTAAATCCAAATTCACCGACCCAAAAAGTCGGTGGTTTAGCGCTGAGTAAATTTGAGCAGGTTAAACATCAATTGCCTATGCTCAGTTTGGACAATGTGTTTAGCGAACAAGCTTTATCTGACTTTATACAGCGTGTTATTGATAGATCCAATGAGCAGTCTGCTTTCTGTATTGAGCCAAAATTAGATGGTTTAGCCGCGAGTCTCATTTATGAAAATGGTTTATTAATTCAAGCGGCGACTCGTGGCGACGGACAAACCGGCGAAAAGGTCACTGAAAATGTAAAAACCATCGCTAATGTCCCGCTTAAATTGCGCGGCGAGAATATTCCAGCGTTGTTAGAGGTGCGGGGTGAAGTGTGTATGCCCAAAGCCGGTTTTAATAAACTCAATGAAGGTTTGATTAATGCGGGTGAAAAACCCTTTGTAAATCCGCGTAATGCCGCTGCGGGCAGTTTACGTCAGCTGGACTCTAAGATAGCCGCGAGCCGTCCTTTAGCCTTTTATTGTTATGCGGTGGGAATTTTTGAAGGGGATTTGGCGAACAGTCAATTTGAGCGGATCCAGCAGCTAAAAGGCTGGGGACTGCCTATTTCCGCGGAAATTAAGCGAATTATTGGTAAAGAAAATTGCCAGGTTTTTTATGAGGAAATGCAGTTAAAGCGGGCAAACTTATCCTATGAAATCGATGGTGTTGTTTATAAAGTTGATGATATCAGCTTACAGGAACGTATGGGTTTTGTCGCACGGGCACCGCGTTGGGCAACTGCCTATAAGTTTCCTGCGGAAGAAGCCGTTACTGTGGTAGAAAATGTCGAATTCCAAGTCGGGCGCACCGGGGCAATTACGCCCGTGGCAAAACTTAAACCCGTCTTTGTAGGTGGCGTGACTGTTTCCAATGCCACCCTGCATAATAAGGATGAGATTGAACGTTTGGGCATTCTAATCGGCGATCAGGTTGTGGTGCGCCGTGCAGGCGACGTGATCCCGCAGGTTGCGCGGGTTTTATTTGATCAACGCGATCCTGAGAGCACCCGTGAAATAGTCTTTCCAACGCTTTGTCCTGTTTGCCAAAGCAGTGTTGAGCGGATTGAAGGCGAGGCGACTATTCGCTGTAGCGGCGGGTTATATTGCCAGGCGCAGTGCAAAGAAGCGATTAAACATTTTGCTTCGCGTAAAGCCTTAGATATTGATGGCTTAGGCAATAAAATTGTCGAGTTGCTGGTGGATCAAAAGATGATTAAACACCCCTCGGATTTATTCAACCTGACCAGCGCTCAACTCTCATCTTTACCCAGAATGGGCGAGGTCTCAGCCAAGAAATTAATTAACAGTTTACAAATAAGCAAACAGACGACGCTCGCCCGTTTTCTTTATTCTTTGGGTATTAGAGAAGTCGGAGAAGCGACCGCCAATAATTTGGCAAATTATTACAAAAGCATTGAAGCCGTTAAAAATGCCGGAATAGAAGATCTTAAAGCCGTTGCCGACGTAGGCGAAATTGTTGCTAAACATATCTATTACTTTTTTCGTCAAGAGCACAATATTGAAGTCCTGACTAAATTGCTTGGAGCTGGTATCCACTGGCCTGAAATAAAGGCCGTAGCGCAGGAGAAACAACCCTTAATTGGAAAAACCTTCGTGATCACAGGTTCATTCGAGAGCATGTCTCGCAGTGATATTAAAAATGCATTACAGGCTTTAGGTGCTAAGGTTGCCGGCAGCGTTTCTAAAAATACAAATACGGTTGTGGCGGGAGAAGCGGCCGGTTCGAAACTTATTAAAGCACAGGAGCTGGGCATTAATATCTTGGATGAAACGGAATTATTAACTATGCTGGAAAAATAAAAGGCTCGAAGCTCGAAGCTCGAAGCCGGAAAGTATCTTCTGTGTTATCAACTGGGGGATATAAGTACAGTATAAGTCACGGTTTATTATCTTTGAAATTTATAAACTTGTTTTAAGTATTAACCATATTGGGTAACCCGATGAAAAAAATAAAAAATGAATCTCAATTATTACAGCATGCTATTAAATTAGGAACCACATACGCCTTAAAAAGGGGGTATGTTGGCATTGATGAAACGACTTCTGCCAAGGATAAACAGGAGTGTATTTACCGTTTATTAGTTCAAGATAAATTGGTCTCGCCGCTGCCTAAAGATCAGGAAACATCGGCTGATATTCGCCATAAATTAGTTATCTGGATCAGTAAACATTTGCCGCCGGATCACTCTTTGCTTAAATAGTAAATAGTAAAGAGTAAAGAGTAAAGAACAAGAGTAAAGAGTTAGAAAGCCATGTTTTAAAAAAGGGAAGGTTTATTAAACTTCCCTTTTTTTTGCAGTGACGAATTATCTAATAACACAATATAGTGGGCGAACAATTTGCGCTTTCTACAATCTGATCAATAACCTATCCAGACTGTTCACCTCCTTAAAAATTAAGAAAATAATCCCAGTAGGTAGAAGCAAAAGCAAAGACCAGCAGTATGGAAAAAAGATTTAATACCAAACCATATCGGATCATACTTTTCACCTCAACGGCAGAACAGCTCATTGCGATCGCATTTGGCGGTGTTGCTATGGGCAGCATAAAAGCGTAACTGGCACAGACGGTTGCGACCATCATCAACAATCTTGTATCCAAACCATTTTGCTGACCAAGGGCGTAAATAACCGGCAAGATCATAGAAATCAGCGCTGTATTGCTGGTTATTTCAGTTGAGAAGGTGACCAGGCCCGCGATTAAAAGAATCAATAATGCGCTCGGCAGTTGGCTAAAGCTTTGCAGGAAAGTCGCTAACTGAATCGCTAAACCTGAGCTGGTAAAAACATGCGCAATAGAAAAACCTGCACCAAATAAAAATAAGATTTCAAAGGGGATCTTTTTGCTATCGGACCAATTAAGGATATTGACCGGTGGAACAAATAATATTAATCCTGCGCCTAATAAAATCCCTTTTTCATTTAATCCTAATCCCGCATAGTAGGGTTGTATGGGGGAGTTAATTAAAAGCAGTAATATCAGCGTCACTAATACCCCTGTTACTTTTTTTTGCTCTATGCTGAGTTTTGACTGCTGCTGAGATTGTGGCTTAACTATTTGTTTGTTTTTTGTTCCCCATGAAAGCATCCATCCAAGAAATAAAAACAAAATTAATGCCAAGGGTAAAACCAGTAAAATCCATTGTATAAAGGGGATGCTTTGTAAATTTAACTGATCCAATAGACCGTATAAAATTAAATTGGGTGGTGTGCCGATGGGCGTAATAATACCGCCAATACTTGCCCCGTAACAGATGGCCAAGGCGAAGCGCTTTTTTAAGGCATCATCTTCAGATAAAAATAATGCCAAGGGAATTAATAATAAGCAGCTGGTGGTGTTAGAGAGAAACGCGCTAAGACTGCCTGCGGTTAATGCAAGCGCATAAATAATACCCGTTATTGTATTTGGGAAAAACGCTAACATTTTATTGGCAATGACTTTATGCAGCTCGGTTTTTTCCACACCAATAGCCAGTAAAAAACCGCCAATAAAAAGAAAAATAATGGATTCACTGTAATTGCTGGTGACCTCATTGGTGGGTAACAGATCAAAGATAGGGAAAAGAAGGATCGGCAGTAATGAAACAACGCCCAGTGGTAATCCATTATTGCTCCATAAAATGACCAGTAAAGAGATTAATGCCAGCGTAATTGCCTGCGCAGCAACAAGCCAAATAACGGCGATAAAATAAACCAGCAGGGCGGCACCCATTGCTAATAAAATTTTACTGACATTGCTATTCATATTGCCCATCCAATAGTGGAATATCTGCCTATGATCTTAGTCTCATTTCCTCTGTATGGTAATCTTGCTAGCGAATCGGTTGTTAGTAAGCTTGTGCTTGGTGGTTTAACCTTTTTTGTTGGTTTGACTGCGTGTAGATGAGCAAACCGAATCACAGTTCTGCAGTTCGAGGGAGTCACGTTTCTCAACAGCAAGAAAAATAAAGTAAAGAGAGTTTTGTTCGTGACACTATATTGCAGAAATAAGAAGATACCCATTATAAAATTGCTGATATGAAAATAGGTGAAATAGACAATATGGGCTAATGTGTGTTTTATAAAAAATGTCGTTTATTCTACTCATACTCTTGCAGTAGCAGAGAGATTGTTTGACTCATCGCCTTGTGAAGTATCGAGGGCCTACAGTGTTAGAATATGTTCTTTTTACTGATTCCTAAAAGGATAAATCATGCAGGACAAACCTGAGGAAAAAAAGTCGCCCTCGATACTCAAAGTTGTATTTAGTGTCATCGCG